>NZ_JACGWC010000011.1:0-131817 GCF_014077545.1 Colwellia sp. BRX10-1 | reverse complement strand
TCGTATTTCGATGTTGGAAAACTAAAGAGCCATACAATGAAGCCAAGTATTTAAAAGCATTGAGCGATAGGAATTCCCCATTACTTTTTAAAGAAAAAGCTTGTTAAAGGTCTCAGGGCGTAGAGAAGACCTTAGCCTTGGCTTAACTAGCGACAAATGATCCGACAAAGCAGCCCTACATCAGATAATGAAATCATTCAAAATTTTCATATTGAAACTTGGGGGATTAATATTCAGGTTTAATTGAAAACACCGAAAGCGGACATTCGACTAACCTTAATTAGAGGTACTTAGCACCTTAGATTTTATGACAACTTGGTGCGCTAAGCGGAATAAAAATTTTAATATTGTGAGCGTTGAGCTAGGCCAGCTGTACACACGTTAGTTGACCTAAGCAGCTCGACAGCTAACTTAATAATTCTCGATATAACGGACGTTCCAAAAATCAGTTTTGTGAGTCATTTTCTGACCACCAAAAGAAAAATACGGTTATAGGTGAGAGTACTATCTATGTCTACTGAAAGCTCATTGCCGTCGGTTTTTGTGAACCAAAATCATCTCAGCTAAGGGGTATTTTAGATACGAAAACGAACATTATAAAATTTCAGGGTAAGAACTGCTCTACTATTTAGGCGACATTAAATAACTTACTAACCTTTTACCACCGCATCAGCGTTATTCTTATAGTAACCTAGTGAAATTCGCCTTAGGGCTATAAAACCTCCATTTTTAGCTTGATAAAAATAAATACTCTGACGTTATCTAAGGTTCGCTTAACCTTCTTAAATGCACTTTGTCGTTTAACGGCTAATTATTGACGTTTAAGTTCAAGTCTTTATTAGTCAAAATTAACTAGTGTATATAACAACATAATTAGTCCTGAGGTTATCATGTTACCGATTAACGTTAACTTCATCACTAAACAATAATTATATAAGAATAAGTGGGGAATCTATGAAGACAACACCGAGTTTTAATAAATCTGTAATTGCACTATCACTTTTTGCGTTATTTCATCAACAAGTAAGTATTGCTGAAGAAATAGATAAGGATGTAAAAGAAAACATTAACACACTTGAAGTGATTGAGGTTACCTCACAAAAAAGAGTGCAAAGTTTACAGGATGTTCCCGCGTCAATTACGACAATAAACGGTGATAAGTTAGCGAATACTGGCATTACTCAAATGGAAGAAATGTCTGACTATGTACCAAACTTTACCGTGAGTAAATCCGGCCAAGGTTATAATATTTATATGCGTGGGTTGGGTTCAGGTCCAAACCAAGGTTTTGAGCAAACGGTAGGCACGTATGTTGATGGTATTTACCGTGGACGTGCGGTATTAATGCGTAGCTCTTTTTTAGATGTTGATATGGTTGAAGTATTACGTGGACCTCAAGGAACCTTATTTGGCATGAATACCACCGCAGGTGCGCTTAATATTACCTCAAAAAATGCCACGCAAGAATTTGAAGCATCGATTAAAGGTTATTATGTCCCTGAGTTTAATAAACAAGATCTTGAGTTTAACGTTTCAGGTGGTTTAACCGACGACTTAAGTGCCCGTATAGCGATGAAATATGAAAGTGATGACGGCTATGTTAAAAATGTTGTCACAGGCAATAATGAACCACAAAGAGATAACATCGCCGCACGTTTAACACTTGATTGGAACATTAGTGATAAACTCAATGCAAATTTAAAAATTCAACATGATACTGATGAAGTCAAGGGACGAAACCTTATTGTCACGGTTGAACCCTACCTTAAAGAAGCAGGCACACCCAAAACGGAAGCCTTACTGACAAGTTTAATAGAATATGATTTTGATTATAAAACCGCTAACACGACACCGGCATTAGGTGAAAAGCAATTTGAAAAATCAGCCGCTAATCATGTCACGTTAAACCTTTCCTATGAATTGGGTGATCACACATTTAATTCTGTAACAGGTTGGCAAGACTACGATCTTGATGGCGCTAAAGATCAAGATAGTACAGCTCGTGCACTGATATATTCGCCTGAGTTTAATGAAAACTACCAACAATTTAGCCAAGAGTTTCGTTTGACTTCACCGGGTAATGAAACATTTGATTATATAGTCGGTGCTTATTTTCAAAGTTCTGATTTAGAGTATTCTGAAGTTTCATCAGTTTATCCATTAGCAATGAGAGGTGAACGTGAATTTAAATCTAGTTCAGATTTATGGGCTATCTTTGGACAATTTGATTATCAGTTAACTGACCAATTAACTGCGTCTTTAGGGGTACGTTATACCGAAGAAAAAAAAGACGGTCAGCGTAATATGTTAGTTATTGACCCCAAAACCGGTCAAAGAATACAAGAGTCCGCATTAGTCAAACCACCAGCACTCGCAGGTGCTTTAGCTGCTTTTGGTTTACCGGGTCTACTGGGCAATGCATACAGTTTAATGTTAGGTGATAAATTTCCCTATTTAGATCCGCTGTTATTAGGATCTGCTACGCAAAACATCCCCAACAGTATCTATGGCACTATTGATGAACATTCATTAAAAGACTCAAGAAAAGAAAAGAGTTTAACGCCTTCGTTAACCTTAAGTTATCAATTAAATGAAGATACTTTACTTTATGTTAAAGGTGCTCAAGGGTTTAAATCTGGCGGTTTTGATGCGAGATCTAACCTAGGTGGTAACTTTGAGTTTGAAGAGGAAGAAGTTGTTTCTATGGAATTTGGTGGGAAATTAACCTTAGATGATGGCGCTGCTGAATTAAATTTTGCTATTTTTCAAATGAAATTTAATGATTTACAAACTTCTATTTTTGACGGTCAAGTAGGTTTCGATGTAAAAAATGCGGGTGAAGCCACTACCTCAGGTATTGAGCTGGATGGTCGCTGGGCTATTTTGGATGAAGTTACCCTTGTGGGCGGTCTTGGATTATTAGATTTTGAATGGGATGACTTTAAAGGTGCAAAGTGTTTTACCAGTAATGTTTTAGTCTCAGACAATGTTGATGAAACAGGAAAGTCGTGTGACTTAACGGGGGAAACGAATGCTTTAGTTCCTGATATTACGGCGAACATAGGCATTGAACATGCTACCTTAATTTTTAATGATTATGAATTGATCACCAACATTGATGTTAATTATCGTTCAGACTTTTACACTTCAACAGATTTAAACCCGTTCACTGAACAGAAAGCCTTCACAAAAGTGAATATGCGAATCGCGTTAATGTACGAAGACGAATGGGAAATAGCGTTAGTGGGTAAGAATATCACCGATGAAAAGACGAGAAATTTCTCATTTGATTTACCTTTCACCAAAGGAGGTTATGCCAATATGATCGAGCCTGGGCGTAGCTTTGGAGTGCAATTTAGATATAGCTTTTATTAATTTGTGTTAAAAACTGCAATGATTTAGCCCTAGTGACCTAGGGCTTTTTGTTTGATAAAATTCATTTTTTGATTTTTGTATCATAACTCAACATCAACTTATTGATACTGAGTTAAACACTCTAATATAGACATATTCTCGACGATATCTTAAGCTGTTATATTAACTTAATGATTTAGATATTTTATCAAATAAAAAACTGAGTTCTATGACATTAATCCCCAATACACCAACAACGATAGGTAGTTGGGCTTTGCTCATTGCCAAAGCGATTGAAAGCTATGGTCTTGACAGTAAAAAAATTTTTTCGCAAGCCCATATAGATTTAGACGCAATTCAAAATAATCCTGATGTACGTTTACCCGTGAAACAAATGGCCGTGTTATGGCAGCTTGCGGTACTTGAAACTAAAGATGAATGTTTTGCCTTACGGTTAACGCAATTTTTTCAACCTAATACCTATAGTGCTGTTGGCTTATCTTTTGCTTCTAGTCGTACTATTATGGAAGGTTTTGAGCATAGCTTACGTTATTTTAAAATGACGACTGACGCTGCTGAGCACCGTTTAGAAAAAATTAACGACACCGTTATTTTACATATTGATATCCCCCCAGAAAATGAACCTGTTGCTGTTGAAGCCATTGAAGCATTTATGTCTACTTTGATTTCATTATCTCGTGTGATGACAACACAAGAGTTTTCGCCATTAGAAGTGTCTTTTAAGCACGATAAAAGTGCCTTTGTTAAGGAATACCAAGAATTTTTTAATTGTCCAGTGCTCTTTAATCAAACGGGTCATAAAATAATTTATTCATTAGCAGATCTCGAACGTCCACAGATGCTTGCTAACCCTTCACTTGCCAAAACACTAGAAAGGTGGATTGATGAGCATTTAAAGCATTTCAGCCAAGATTTAGTGTCAACAAAAGTGAAAGCGTATATTTTAGATAATATGTTGAAGGATGAAATTGAAATAGAGAATATCGCGAGCTTTTTAGCATTAGGCTTACGTACTTTGCAACGAAAGTTAAAAGCGGAGGGGCAAAGTTTTAACGAGATACTCGATGAGTGTCGTCATCATATGGCGGAGAAACTGTTAGCGGAACAACGTGTACCTTTAATCGAAATATCTTACATGTTAGGTTTTTCAGATCAAAGTGGGTTTACCCGCGCTTTTCGTCGTTGGACTAAAACCAGCCCTAAACATTACCGCAATCAACATAGACAAAAATTATTGCAAGAATAAAGAATCAATACATAACGAACAACACATAATCTCGAAATCATTAATATTTCTAGATTATGTGTTTAATGTTTTATTGTTAATTGTTCTACTTTTTTAACGCCAGGTAAATATTGCTCTACCGAGCTCCATTGACGCACTTCCTGATTAGGTAAATACACACGATAATTTAATCTGAAAATGCCTTCTTTAGGGGTGGGTAGCCAATTAGATTCGTTACCTTCGGGTGGCGTTGCTTGAATGTAAATATCAAGAGAACCATCGTCATTGTACTTCAAACCATCGGTACTTTTTCTGATGGAATAACGGTTGATTTCATTACCTACTAATTGATAATCATCGCCGTACATCGTGATAGACCAAAAGCCAAATTCAGCTGTATTAGGCAACTCGCCCTTGTCAAAATGTAGTTTATAGGTGTTTTTACCAATTAGCGGCTCATTACTGCTGTCTGAATAAGTGTGAAAATAAACAGCTTCCTCAGGAGAGTGAACGAACAACCCTTGAACTGCGCCTTCAGCGCGAGCAAAATAATCACTGCCATAACTACCACCGACAAAATCTACATTCCACTTATTGTCACTTTGTGTTCCTCTAAATTTGACTTTCCATTTAATAATATCAATCCCCGATTGAACCGCTCTAACCAAGCCTTTTTGAATAGCGGGATCTAAACTTTCAGGATCAAATGCATATGTATCTGACAAGCCAATATATTTAAAGGTGTTTAATAATGTTCTATTTTCGCCAACCGGCGGATTTTCTTTTAATAACTCAGCAGCGTAACTAAAGTAGCCTAGTTTACCTTTTTTCATTCTGGTATTCGCCAGTTTGGGTAAATCATAACGACGTTTTTCTTTAGGAAGACCCCATTGAGATAAAGGTACGGCATCAAATTGTTGTTGATAGGCTTTAATCAATTCCACGTCTTCATCGGTTTCGGTATAAGTGGCAATGCGCAACGCAACTAAAGCTGAGTTATTTGGCATGCGTAATTCCTTAACACCATCAGGTAATTTACCCTGCCAATTAGGGCCAACCAAGGCAAAGTTCCCCCCCTCAGATCCCGTTGCACGCGTACCTATATAATGCTGATTAACAATATATGCGTCGCCAATTTGCAATGAGTAATATCTGTCTTTAATCGGTGGCACAACTAATATCACGGGCTCTTCTGCCAAAAAAACAGATAAACCCGAATACACGGTATCTCTATTCGGCGTATAAGGCATTGTATCGTTTGACGTGGCCAGTTTTGATGAATGACCCCATTGACCCACTGGCGCACAAGGACACTTATCTTTTATCCGTGCTATCTTTTTTAAATTCATGCGTAAATCACGCTGAACATCATGCATTACCATAGGAATAGTGAACATAAAAGCTTGAATGCCAACACTGTATGCCCATTCTTCTTTGGCTTTGTTATCAGCTTCTTTCATCGCTTGCACAGAAAGATTATTGTTAACTTTGAAGCCTTTAATAATTTCATTTGCGTTGGCTAACGATGGAAACACCAACATAGTAGATAGAGCAAGTACACTCAATGTTGTTGATAACTTAGGTTTAGACAACCGTTGCCCTTGCATTAATAATATTGATTTCATTCGTTTCCCCTCACTTTGTGATTTTTTGATTTATAATTTTTAATCGTTATATTTCATCAATAATAGTTTCATCGATGATAATTTTACGATGGCATAAGTTGTTGGAATAATTTTTTACATTCTATTAAGTCTAAATATCGTGGCACAGGATAAAGATAGTGTGCTTCTTTTAAGGCAGCTTTGGCTAAATCATCAATATCGTCAACACATAAACACGCAATCGTCTCGTCAATGTTTAAGATACGCTGCAAGTCTTTTATTTTCTCAATAAACAATTCGGCCATGGTTAACTCACTATTATTGGCGTCATCTAAGCCTACGGCTTTTGCTAATTGTGCTAGACGGGCACGTGAAGACTCTTTATTAAAAGTGAGTACATGCGGTAAAACAATTGCGTTAGTCATGCCATGAGGAAGGTGATATTTAGCACCAATTTGATGAGAAATCGCATGCACATAACCCAAACCCGCTTTAGTAAACGCCAAACCGGCATAACAAGAAGCAACAGCAAGCGCTTCTCTTGCTTCAATATTATTACCCTCTTGATAGGCGATAGGTAACTGTTTACATATTAATTTTATTGCTGTTAAAGCATACAAATTAGTCTGCTCATTTGCATGCATAGACAAATACGCTTCTATCGCATGGGTTAACGCATCAAAGCCCGTATCCGCGGTAATATTTGCTGGCATACCCCGCATTAATAGTGGATCTAAAGCAGTGCCAATAGGGAGTATCTTCGGCGAAATAACTAACAATTTTTCTTCCGATTGACTGCTGGTAATAACCGCTGCCATGGTCACTTCAGAGCCAGTACCTGAGGTGGTAGGTAATAAGTATAACGGTAAGCCTTGTGCTTTTATTTTTAATAAACCAGCCACATCTTTTACTGTTTTTGTTGTGGTCGCTAATACCGCAATCATTTTTGCAGCATCCAGTGATGAACCGCCGCCAATGCCTAATACCAAGTCACAATGATTATTTTTCGCCATCACAATGCCTTTATCAATAATATCATCAGAAGGGTCAGGTATTACTTGGTCAAAAAAAATCACTTCAATATTGTTTTCTGCTAATTTTTGGCAAATTTTATCGGTAATACCCAATTGGTGTAACACCTTGTCAGTAACAATTAATACGCGTTTAATATTTTGATTGATAATGATATCAACCAAGGAAAGTGAGGAATCTTTTCCGGTAAAAATAACAGGCTGCGGCTGTGGAATAAGCTTAATTGCGACTTTCAATCCCGCCATGAGAATTTTATAAAAGCATACTTGAATAAAAAACATTAAAACCCTAATCTTTTTGAATGATGAAACTCAGTATGACCCGATATAAAATAGAATACTGAGCATTACATGACTACTTTTATGTTAAGGACGACAAATTTTTCCCCTCAAAATACACACTAAGGCGTCACTATGTTGAATTGTCCGTCGGGTTTATCAAATAATCGAAAGAAACTTACTAGGTCCAAAATACTGCCATCCACCGTTAAATCATCTGAAAACAAGGTATCTTTAATACCTGCCTGACCAATAAGAATTTTAACAAATAGATCATGAGTTAATGATAACGTTGCTTGTACTTTTGTGTTCCCGTTATCCAGGGAATGATGTAACACTGAGTTGTTAACCGTTAAAATATAACGCTCATTAAGATCAGTAAAAACAATCGCGATGCTTAACTGTTCCGCTTGTGCTTTTTTACTGTTTAACCTAACCGACATTGATTCAAAGAACTTGTTCACGGGCGTATTTTTGAAGATACCTGCCATCACCGCTAAATCAATACCTTTTTTACTGACGCCTTGGGTAAGCTCTTGTGCACCAGTGAGATAAAAATTTCGCCACGCTGCAGACTCTGCTTGAAATGCCAATTGTTGATACGTTTTGGCTAACAAGGCTTTCGCTTGTGTATTATTGGGTTCAGCAAACACCAGGTGATTGAGCACTTCGGCTAACCAACGGTACTCTCCTTGCTCAAAAAAAGTTGCCGCTTTTAGTAAAATCTGCTCAGAACCGCCCATCATTTCAACGTATTTCGTTGCCGATTGTTGTGGTGGTAAAGGGTTTAAATGTGCCGGATTAGCGTCAAACCACCCCATGTAAAATTGATACACTGCTTTGGCGTTATGGCTTAGACTGCCATAATAACCTCGGTTAGAAAAATAATTACCCAATGACGTCGGCAAGGTAATTTGTTCGGAAATTTCTTCGCCAGTGAAACCTTGATTTATCAAGCGCACACTTTGATCATGAATAAACTTATATAAATCTCGTTGGTTTTTTAAAAAGGTAGTGACTTGATCGTTACCCCAAACTGGCCATTGGTGACTACCAAAATACACGTCTGCTTCACCAAATAATGTTAATGCTTGATTGATTGTATTACTCCACACTAAGGCATTACGAACCTCTGCCCCCCGTAATGTATATAAATTATGCATATTGCGAGACACTAGCTCAGCCCCACCAAAAGCTTTTAATTGCGGCAAGTAAAAAGTAAGCTCTGCAATGGATTCACTGCCTGAAGCATTTTGGAAAATAAACTCAATGCCATCAATTAATAGCTTGGTATTATCAACACTTATTAACTCGGTTGGCTGAACAATATCAAACGTACCAAAAACAGGACCTTTGCCTAATCCGGAGCCAACATGCCCCGTGACTGTTTTTGACAAGTTTTTCCCAAACATATAAGCAGAACGACGCGACATCGCAATACCCGCAATAATATTTTCACTGGTCGCCGCGTCCATAAAACCTTCTGGGGCAATAATACGAATATTTTGCTGTGCAATTTCTTGCTCACTGACGACGCCAAGAATACCGCCAAAGTGGTCAATATGCGCGTGAGTTAAAATCACCGCTTTGATCGGTTTATTACCTAAGTGCTGTCGTGCAAATTTGATGGCGGCTTGTGCACTTTCTTTTGCGGTTAGTGGGTCAACTATTATCCAACCATTTTGACTTTCAATAATGGTCATATTGGCTAAATCAAAACCTCTAACTTGATAAATACCGTCTGTAACTTTAAATAAACCACTAATATTATTTAATTTTTCTTGACGCCATAAACTAGGATTAACGGTGTTTGGCGCTTCGCCCTTAATAAATTTGTAGCCAGGGTTGCTCCAAATAATGTCATTGGCGGCATTACGTATTAGTAAATTGTCAGCAGAGGCAATCAAGCCTTTATTGGCTTGGGTAAAATCGGTTTCGTCTGATAAGTTAATTGTCTTTTTAACTTGCGCTTGATGGGCAATCGTTGATTTACTTGCCACATCACTCACTAATTCAGTCTTTAGGTTACTGGCTTCTTTAGTTTCTTGATTAGGTTGGCAAGCAGATAACAACAGTAGTATTAGCACATAAGGTAATCGCATTTAAACACTCTCTTTTATAACTTTTTTATTATCACTGACTAATACGATAACCTTAATTATTAAAAGTTTACTGTCTTCACCTGACAACTATTGGTGCTTAAACGACAGAGTGAAATTTTTTTCTTATTAACCAGATACTCTTTTATATAAATCACCGGTTATGACGTTAAAGATAAAAAATTGGCATCGAAAGCTAGGATTTAAGAGAGGAAAGCATTCTAGTATTGAACACTAGAAATGGTTGCGTAATAGAGAGAATAATGGCCGATAACCCTTATACCGAATGTGATGACAAACAAGAAATTGAGCAATTAGAACGCTTGTTTATACTGCAAAAACAAAATGAAACAAAAGTGGAAATACCAAGTGCGAAGCAAAGAATTAGTGATGTTAAGGCATTAAAAAAGGCGTTAACTAACCATCAAGATGAGTTGCTTAATGCCATGAGGGAAGATTTTGGTCATCGAAGTAAAGACGATAGTAAACTGGGTGATATTCTCACCACTGTACTAAGTGCTAACTACGCCATTAAGCATGTTAAACGTTGGATGAAGCAGAGTAAAAGGCATGTTCACCCGCTATTTCAACCGGCAAAAGCCTATGTACAGTATCAACCCCTTGGCGTAGTTGGCATTATCACGCCATGGAATTATCCGGTCTTTTTAGCGCTTGGTCCCTTGATCACTGCTTTGTCAGCCGGAAATAGTGCCATCATTAAAATGTCAGAGTTTACTCCTAAAACTAACAGGGTAATGAAACAGTTAATTGCAAGTGCATTTCCTCCTGAGAAAGTCACGGTAGTTTGTGGTGGATCATCTGTCGCGGCACACTTTACCCATTTAAATTTTGACCATTTAGTTTTTACTGGCTCCACAACTATTGGTAAGAAAGTAATGGCTGCGGCCTCAGAAAACTTGACGCCAGTCACTTTAGAACTAGGTGGGAAATCACCTGTCATTATTGATAAAGACATTGATATTTCGACAGCGGTAACGCGATTTTTAGTCGCAAAAACCTTAAATAGCGGTCAAACCTGTGTCGCACCAGATTACCTACTTTGCCCTGAAGAAAAAATTCCTCTATTGATAGAGACACTTAAAATTCAGTTTAATTCTTTATATCCAAGTATTGAAACTAATCCAGATTATGGCGGCATTATCAATAACGCTCAATTTCAACGATTAAACCATTTAATACAAGACGCATGTGAGAAGGGTGGAGTGATTACACCATTAACAGCTGAAATAATTGATGAAAATGAGAGGAAAATACCGTTAACCGTGATCACTAATACTCATGATGACATGCGGGTTATGCAAGAAGAGATCTTTGGCCCTTTATTACCTATTGTGCCTTACAACACTATTGAGCAGGCAATAGACTATATCAATCAACGTGAAAACCCCTTAGCGCTGTACTTAATGAGTTTTGATAAAGCCACGCAGCACCTTGTTCTGAATAAAACAAAAGCGGGTGGTGTGTGTATAAACGAAGCAGCAATGCATGTTGCACAAGACGATTTACCGTTTGGCGGTGTAGGTGATTCAGGCATGGGGCAATACCACGGACATGAAGGGTTTTTAGCATTATCAAAAGCTAAGGCGGTTTTTTCACGAGGAAGATTCAGTTTAGGTTCTTTGATTTTTCCTCCTTATAACCAAGCTATTCAAAAACTTATTTATAAAATATTCATCAAATAGTGAAACCATTAATTATGCAAACATCAACTACATCACCACGAGTAAACCAAGCGATTGACCCTACAAGTGAGGGATTAAACTTAGCCCACAAGAGTCTTGCCGATTTAATTGAACAAGCGATGGACAAAAATGCCACCGAGATGGCTTATCAATGTTTGGGCCAAACATTGACCTTTGCTGACATTGATAAAAAATCATCTGCATTGGCGAAATATTTACTAGAAGTAGCTCAACTTAACGCGGGTGATCGGGTGATTATTCAACTACCTAATCTTACCCAATACCCAATTGCCGCTTATGCGGTTATCCGCGCGGGGTTAGTTTTAGTTAATACCAACCCACTGTACACAGCACGTGAAATGCAGCATCAATTTAGTGATTCAGGCGCAAAAGCCATTATTATTCTGGCTGATTTATTACCTAAATTAGGTGGGATTATTGAGCAAACTAGCATTGATACGGTTATTGCCACTCACGCCATAGATTTAATACAACCGAAAACCATCAATGGGAATAAGGTACTTTCCGCCAATTTAATCAGTTTTAGTGACGCCTTAAAGTTAGGCAGTGAGTTTTCAACGATTAGCCGTCAACCTATACACATCAACGATATCGCTGCTATTCAGTATACGGGTGGCACAACAGGGTTATCCAAAGGTGCGGTATTAACCCATAAAAATTTATTAAGTAATGTAATGCAAGCGTCGGAGCGTTTATCAAGCGTAGCGGTTGAAGGTGAAGAATGTTTTGTCACCCCATTACCGCTTTATCATATTTACGCCTTACTACTGAATTTATGGGTATTTAGTGAAGGTAATAATAATATTTTGATCCCAAACCCTCGAGATATTGAAGGTTTTATCGACACTTTGATGATAAATAAAGTGACTGGTTTTTGTGGCATAAATACCTTGTTTATTGGATTATGCAGTCATCCAAAAATTAAAGAAGTTAACTTTGACGCATTAAAATTTACTATTAGCGGTGGAGCTGCTCTCACTTCTACCGCAACAGATAACTGGCATAAAATTACCGGCTGTACTATCGCTGAAGGCTACGGTTTATCGGAAACTTCCCCAGTAGTGACTTTGAATGAACCTGGCAAAGAACAATTAGGCACTATAGGTTTACCTGTGATCGGAACCGAAGTACAAATATGGAATGATGATGATAAGGAGGTAAAACAAGGAGAAACAGGAGAATTAGTTGTTCGAGGGCCACAAGTAATGCAAGGATATTGGCAACAACCTCAGGAAACCCAAAAAGTATTAACCCATGATGGCTGGTTTAAAACCGGCGATATTGCTCTGCGAAACAGTAATGGCTTTTTTCAAATAGTAGATAGAAAAAAAGACATGATTATTGTCTCTGGCTTTAATGTATATCCCAATGAAATTGAGGATATTTTAATGTCTCACCCCAATATTTTAGAAGCGGCGGTGGTTGGCGAGAGTTGCCCTAAATCTGGTGAATTAGTCTCTGCTTTTATCGTCAAAAAGCCAAACATTAATCTATCCTATCACGATATTTTAAGCTATTGCCGTGAACTATTAACACCTTATAAAGTCCCTAAAAAAATAATTTTTTTAAATGAATTGCCTAAATCATCTATCGGAAAAGTTTTACGCAAAGAGCTAAGGAATTAGAATACTTATACGGTTTAAATCTATCAATTTATTGTTAAATTATAATCAAATGTTTATAGCAGTTTTATAATGAAGCTCAAACTTACTGTTTTGAATAAAAAGGAATTAGCTATAAAGTAGCCATTAAAGGGATGCTTTATAGCTACGATAAATAATCAGCTCAAACTCGCAATTGTTTGCGTTTTAAGTAATTCCAACCATGTCCCCTATTAGCGTCCGAGTAAAACGCTTGGGTTTAAATCTCAAATGCAGAGATTTAGCCAGTGTGATGCTACGATCCATTGAATTCAACACTTTGAGCGGAGGTTAGCCATAACTACCTCCTAATTTCCTCTTAGCGCACGTTGAACTAAGTCATACCAATGGAACACCGTGACGGTTAGCACTATCTCATTAGCGCCTTAGATTTAACAACTCTACTTTATGCGGATATTAGATGATTCTAATGTCCGCTTTTGAGATTGTGTACATAATCGGATGCTAAATATTTAGTAAGATTTTGGGTACAAATAAACAAAAGCATTTAAATTAGAATGATCGCAATAGGCTCTGAACAGCCGTTATTAACTCAAAAGCTAAAGTCAGCTTATGGCTAGCTGAAAAAGTCTCTAATAATCACTAGCTCAATGTTAACAAAGATACGTTAGCGCACGTAGCATCAATAGATATTTAAGCTGTTTAGAGTGTTCATTAGACGTTGAGCTACCGTCATCTTAATAGTCAATAAAGCCACCAAAGCCGTCATGAGAGTTTACATGCTAAAGACAGGAGATCCGACAAGCCGACCTTATATAAAGTGGACAGTTACACAAAATATGCTACAGGTTCAGTTAATTAGGTGGCTGAATTAACTATCAACTACATTTAAATAATTACCTATTCTTAATATTTAAACTATAATTCAAACATTTGTGGAATAGTCTAAAGTTTGTATGAATCTAATCAAATATTCCTTATTTACCCTTTTATTTATTCCATTTTTATGTTCAGGCGAAGAGTCGATAGATTTATTTGACTTGTCATTAACTGATTTACTTAATTTGAAGGTTTCAATCGCATCAAAAAATGATGAAACAATCAAAAACAGTCCTTCTTCGGTTACTATTTTTACCCGTAATGATATTGATAAAATGGGTATTACTTCTTGGACTGAACTTATCAGTCAAGTGCCCGGTTTTTATAGTATGGTTAATCCGGTCGAAGGAAACCAATCACATATCGTCATGCGTGGTCACGCACAAACATACGCCAATACACTACTTATTTTACTCAATGGCCATAGAGTGAATGATGATTATACGGGTGGCATTAATTTCTTTATTCAATTTATGGACCTAGCTGATGTTGAAAGGGTTGAAATCATTAGAGGTCCTGGTTCTTCAATATATGGTTCGAATGCATTTAGTGGTGTTATTAATATTTTAACTAAGCCCCAAAATAAAATCTCTGTGGGATTGGGAGACTTTGGTGCTCAAAAATTATTAATAAACACATCACACACATTAGGAGATTGGCAGTTAGGAGCAAGTTTGTCTTTGTTCAAGGATGATGGTTATCACTATAATGATGTATTCGACCGTAATGAAATTCAAACAACTACACGTGATCCTAGAGAATCTACTCAACTTCGTGCTTATCTTACTCATAAAGATACAAAATTATTTGCTCAACTTTTGGATACAAAAAGATCCGATTATTATCTTTTTAGACGTTTACGAGATGGGGTAAACATCCTTGAGTTACAACATTTTATGGCCGGTATAGATCAGCGAATATATAATTCTGAGACAATGAGTTGGGATATTAGTACTAGTTACCAGCAAGCAAAAAGACGAGAACTGGGTGCATTGGTACCCAAGGGAGAAGTGCCCTTTGAGCAGGTGGACTTTCTCTTTGGAACCGACTTTAAATATCATGCGATAGATTTTGCTTTAAATGGTAAATATCAATTAAACGAAGATTTTAAAATAAATACTGGCTTGTCTTACTCTCAAAGTCAGGTTCCTGACGCTTATTTAAGAAGTAATTTCGATATATATGGCGATTCTTCTCAACTACCTGAAGTGATTACGTTTGATCAAGACGAACAAAGAACAGTTTTAGATAAAAAACGAGAAATTTCCAGTGCCTATTTGCAAACGCAGTGGCAAGTAACGTCGGCTCTGCAAATGACAGCGGGCCTTAGATATGATGGTTACAACGATATTAACAGTGCACTTATGCCTAGGTTTGCCTTGGTGCATCATTTAAATGAAAAACAAACGATTAAGTTTCTTCATGGTCAAGCTTATAGAGCCCCATCGCTTGGCGATATGTACGATGAAGAGAGTGGTCTCACTCAAGGT
Source organism: Colwellia sp. BRX10-1 (assembly GCF_014077545.1). Classification (NCBI taxonomy): domain Bacteria; kingdom Pseudomonadati; phylum Pseudomonadota; class Gammaproteobacteria; order Alteromonadales; family Colwelliaceae; genus Colwellia; species Colwellia sp. BRX10-1. The sequence continues at coordinate 116,510 of NZ_JACGWC010000011.1, read as the reverse complement.
AGCCAAGATTTAGAAGCCAGTGAAATTAGCACCACCGAAATTGTTTATCTACATTCATATACACAATCACAGTTTACGGCAACGTTATTTTCTAACAGACAAACGAATATTATAGGTTATAAAGCCAATGAAAATGGGGTCCATGCGTTAGATAATATTGCTAAAAATGATGTTGAAGGTATTGAATTAGAATTGATTTGGCAACCAATAGATAGCTTTAGATTAGTGTCTTCTGCTACTCATTTATCAAAAAACAAAACACACTTAGAACAATCATCAGGACTACCCAAGTCGGAAGATCTTTCTCCAGATAGTTTGTTGAATTTCAGTGCTTATTACCAATACCAATCTTGGTCGTTCAATCTCAATGGTAATTGGCGCTCTAAGGTAAAAGTATTAGACGAAGGTTCGTTGTGGCTGTTAAATAGCCATATAAAAAATCAACTATCAAAAGAAGTAAGTCTATCGTTAACTATTTCAAATTTACTTGATGAGAGCTATGCCACATCATCACATACATCTTTAGGAGTAGATGAAAACGTACAAGCATTTCCTGCACGAGGACGCCAGACGATACTAAAACTTAGTTATAATTTTTAGTATCATGGTCAACTGAAACTGGACGATTTTAAGTCAATTAAATTTCATTGTGAACTCAATAAAGTAATGGCTCGCCCTTATTTTATGCCCGTATATAGATTAACAGTGGGAGCCTAAATTCGAACACTGTGTCTTTCTGCTTTGTTTCCAAAGTGATTTTAAAATACCGAAATAATTTGTGGGATGTAAGAAATAAGGTAAAAGTTAGTGTTTAGAAATGAAAGTCCAACAGCAGTTTTGGGCTTAAACCATCCCCACAAGTGAGCAGGAAATCTTGGCTAATATTATTGCTAAATATGATCTAGGATGCACAAAAGCTAATGTCGGCTTATGGCTAGTTGAAGGAGTCTCTAATGATCACTAGCTTAATGTTAACAAAGATACGAATATATACGTTAGCCTTGGCTCATCTAGCGACAAGTGATCCGACATAGCGGTCATTCGCTGATACTTATTTCTGTCCCAAAATGTGTTTAGTCTAAGATTAGATTTTCGACATTCGACATTCGATATACAATAAATGTAATCATGGCTTAAAGTTTACCTGCCCCTGTCAATCAAGTGAGAGGCATATAGGTTGCAAGTATTCTAAACTCAACTTTGTTTTATGTAGTTTCGCACCGTAGGCATAATTCTTCGACTTACGGGGACTTCCACTGCGTCGTGCAGTCGCAGGAAGCCTGCACCCGATGTTTCAGACTGTTGTGAGCTTTTGGTATTCAAACTGTTAATAAATTCCACATTCACTAAATATGAACGATGCACCCTTAAAAATGTTTTAGGAAGGCTAGACTCTAACTCTTTTAAACTGCCTGTAAACAAGCGCTGTTGGTGGTCTTTTAGATTTATTTCTACGTAATCACCCGCAGCTTTGCAAAACACCACTTGGTTGCTGGCGATGATCTCTATTTTACCCGCGCTGTTAATTTTGATTGTACTTGGCTCAGTTTGTTGTTGGTTTTGTTCTAGTTTGAATTGCAGTTTCGCGACTAAGGCTTGTTCTGATTCCTTGTCTTTTTGTTCTTGGTTGAGCTTTTGCGCTTGAAGAACAAATAGTAATATTAGCACCCCTGTAATGATGTAATAAAACAGCACATCGTGAAAGGTAGTTAACGTTAATACAATTGTGACTGAAAACAAAACAAACACAGCAGCATAAATTGCCCACTCTTTTGATTTGGTCTTTACAGCTTGAGTCGTTAAAAGTGTGGCACTAATCGCACTTGGGACAAATATCGCCAAAGCGGTTTTAGGGTCAAAACCAGGGGTTAACAACACAGTTAATAAACTAAAACTTCCACCTGCAAAAACCCACAAATACGGCTTGTTCTTTTCTAATTTTAAAATAATAAAAGTCAAAAAACACAAGCCAAATAGAAGCGAGAGCGAAACAATGAGCAACAGTCTGACATCCTGAAATGGATACGGATAAGAAAATAATGAACGGGATATTTCGGCAAATAGCTGTAATGACGCAAACGAGGTCATCAATAAAAATAACAAATTGTTTGGGCGATTTCTGGGGCTGAAACTAGCCACCAAAAAGTAAATAGCGCCTAACAGGAGTGCACCTAGCGGCACTATTGATACACCTAAATTCCGGTGAATAAAGTAAGTAGGGTCGGAATAGATGCCAAAACCGATAAAATTCAGCGGGTTGCTTAAGGTTAAAAATCCGTGATGTGATGACATTTTTATAATAATTTCGTTGATTTTAGGTTTTATTAAATTAGCGGGTACATAAAACATTGCATCTATTTTACCTACCTGTTCTAAGTTAGGAATAACATTAGGTGAGCCGTTACTTCCTAAATATTGACCATTAAAATAGACCTTACTCGCCGCCTTACCTGAAATATAAACACTGTGAGGATTTTTGTCTTTCAGCATATATTCAGGAACATTGACGGTTGTTTTTACCCATAAAGCTGTGTTTTGAGGATCTATTTTCCAAGCGTTTGTTGTTTTACATTCTCGTTCACTAAAACTGGGTATCACATTAGAGGAAGAGGTAATCGGGCAGATAATGACTGAGTCTAGATTAATAGTCACTAATGATTGTGAAAAACCAAACCCAGAATACAAGCACAGGATGGTACAGAGTTGAAGTAGAAAAATACGTATTGTCATGTTAAATATTATATTAAAAATTCAGTCGTTTTGCTCGACCATTTACCGATTAGTTTATACCACTTAACGGAATAAACGGAATAAAACATGCCTTTCAACGAGTTATGGATGCATCTATTTGTTACTTAAGCAATAGTGACGACATTAGAACTCGAAGGAAGAAATTATGAATATTAAAAATTTAACCGTTGGTTTGTTGTTATTAACAGTCACATTAATGTCATTTTACAGTTTTGCGGCCAAGACGTTTGGCAATGAGAAAGAAATTCAATTCAAAAGTGGTGAGCAGTCAGTGATGGCTTACGAAGGTTCTATTCAGGTATTGGAAAACCGTAACGATAAAAATAGCCGTAGCATTCCACTGACCTATGTACGTTTTCCTGCCACTGGCAATAAAAAAGGGTCACCTATAGTTTATTTGTCGGGAGGACCTGGAGGCTCAGGTATTTCTACTGCGCAGTACCCAAATTTTCGATTCCCACTATTTATGGCGTTAAGAGAGTTTGGCGATGTAATCGCTTTAGATCAGCGTGGAACAGGCAAGTCGCAGATTGTCCCTAAGTGTGAATCGAAAAAATCTTTACCATTGAATGAACGTTTATCTGAATCACAAGTGACCAAGATTTATCGTGCTGCGGCAACAGAGTGTGTTGAGTTTTGGAACAAAAAAGGCGCTGATGTACTTGGTTATACTACAGTGCAAAGTGCCCACGACTTAAATGATTTAAGGAAACACCTACAGGCTGACAAACTTACTTTATGGGGCATTTCTTATGGTACTCATCTAGCACTTGCCAGTCTAAAGGTGATGGAAAATCACATAGACAAAATGGTACTTGCCAGTGCGGAAGGACTAAACCAAACCGTAAAACTACCAGCCAGAACTGAAGCGTATTTTAAGCGTTTGCAGCAAGCTATTAATCAACAGCCTAAAGCCAAAGCAGAATATCCTGATGTTATTGGCTTAGTAAAACGTGTAAACAGAAAATTAGAAGCTAACCCTATTACAGTAACAATGCCGCAAAAAGACGGTGAGCCAATTGAGTTCTTATTTCAAAAAAGTCACATGCAAGGAATAGCGTCTGCAATGATTTCAGATCCGCACCGCTATGTGTCTATGCTGTTACAAATATACTCAGGTATTGATAGTGGAATAACTGCAATGTTACCTAGCGTTATCGAACGTGCTGGTTTTATGGACTCTAAAATCAGCTTCGACATCATGTCGTTTGGTATGGATGTCGCATCAGGCGTCACAGACGAACGATTAAACTTAATTGAGCAACAAGCTCCCGCTTCATTAGTAGGTAAAATGCTGAATTTCCCAATGCCGCATTTAAACAAAGTTATTCCAAATTTAGACTTAGGTGATGATTTCCGCACTAAGCCAAAAAGTGACGTACCGACGTTATTATTAACAGGCACACTAGACGGAAGAACATATGTACAGTCGCAATATGAAGCTACAGCAGGTTTGAGTAACTTAACAAAAGTAACGGTAAATAATGCAGGTCATAACTTGTTTATGGTATCACCCAAAGTAACTGAAACGATTAAAATATTCTTGAGTGACAAGCCAGTAGAAGACAAAGAAATCGAGTTTACATTACCGCCATTTGTGAGGTAATAAATCGCATTTAGCTAACGGCTGCAATAGTCTGTGAACAGCCGTTAGTAACTCAAAAGTTAATGTCAGCTTTTGGCTCAGGCTGTGTGAAAACTATTTTTAACTTGCGTAATTTGGAAATATCAACGAAAAAAGGCTCTGTAGATTTAAATCTGTAATAAGTTTAGTGTCAAACTACCTTTGAATTTACATAGCGTTGCATAAAAATTGTAAGCTGAGAGTTTGGGCTATAAGCAGTCTTCTATAGACTGCTTTTTAGTTTCAATATTAGTTCGGCTTTGTACCTTCCTGACATTAGCCTTCATATACTTTTTAATGCATTGTTTCTATCATGTTACGGATACTCTTCAGTGAAACACAACTACCGGTTAATTTATGCGTTAGGTTTTGTTTAAATAATAGTTAAATTGATTTTAAATTTGGGCTATTACGGCGACTTCTCATTATTATTTTCTGATAAAAAAATAAAAAGACATCTAAGCATGACAAATAGCAATTGGCTATTAATGGAGTGTTATTAATACTAATCCGAATTCAGTTTTATCGCATTAGTGCTAATGTCTCAAAAGTGGCAAAAATGATCATTAGAAGCCAATCTCATTTAGTGATTGGTCGTCTCAAACTTTATACGTTTTCACACAAGGTCATCATTTTAAGATTATTCATATGATGACCTTGCTTATATTATGAGTTTATTTACGGACTTAATACTTTATTAACTAGTTAACTCTTTGCTGACTATAACTTTTCAACTAAGTCTATCAAACGCCGCCAATACTCGTTTATAATCCAAGTGTCATTCTTAATAAAAGTATAAAAAATGAAAAATAAAATAGCTTTAACCTTATTTACTTTAGCGCTGGTAAGTGGCTGTGGCAAAGAAAGTAATGTTTCAAAAAATACCGAAGTAGATGTTGCGGCGAGTTATCAAAGCATTAACAAAGAACAACTTATTGAGCATATCAAAGTACTTGCTTCAGATGAGTTTGAAGGGCGCGCACCGTCAAGTAAAGGTGAAGCGCTTACGCTTGATTACTTAACTAAACAATTAACGGCAATAGGTTTTAAGCCAGGCAATGGTAATAGTTTCCTGCAAGCTGTACCTATGGTGTCAATTGAGGCATCACCAGACATGACATTGTCAATTGGTGATAAAGACTATCAATACGGAACGGATATGGTAATGGGCTCTGCTCGCATAAGTAACCTTGAACAACTTAAAGACTCAGAATTAGTCTTTGTTGGTTACGGTATTAATGCGCCAGAATACAACTGGAATGATTACCAAGATTTGGATGTTAAAGGTAAAACCGTTGTGATTTTAGTTAATGATCCGGGTTTTGCAACTCAAGACGCTAAACTTTTCAACGGTAATGCGATGACCTATTACGGGCGCTGGACCTATAAATATGAAGAAGCTAGCCGACAAGGTGCTGAAGGTGCGATCATCATTCATGAAACCGCTCCGGCATCATACGATTGGTCGGTAGTAGAACACTCGTGGTCTGGTCCTCAATTTGGCTTTGTGCGTGAAGACAAAAATAAAGACCGTGTTGCGGTTGAAGGATGGATAAATAGCGAGGTTGCCAAAGAGTTATTTACTAAAGCCGGTGTCAACTTCGAACAGGCTAAAGTTGCGGCTGCCAAGGGAAGTTATCATCTTGATATGGGCGACTTAACAGCTTCTGTTACCGTAAATAACACCGTGAAAGAATCAGTGTCTTATAACTTTATCGCCACCTTACCTGGAAGCGTTAAGCCTGATGAGCATATTTTATATACCGCACATTGGGATCATTTAGGCAAAGATACCAGCTTAATTGGCGACCAAATTTATAATGGCGCTGTCGATAATGCATCGGGTACTGGGGCACTTATTGAAGTCGCTGAAGCCTTTGCTAAATTGCCTGTTGCACCAGCGCGTTCCATTACCATCATGGCAGTAACTGCAGAAGAACAAGGGTTGTTAGGTTCTAAGTTTTATGCGGCTAATCCTATTATTCCAGCGGCTAAGACAGTTGCAAATATTAATATGGATGCTTTAGGGGTGAATGGTCGCAGTAGCGATGTCTCTGTCTATGGATTAGGGCAGTCAGAACTTGATAACTTTCTTAGTGATGCAGCGAAGAAGCAAAACCGCACTATAGCCGGGGATCCTCGTCCTGCTGCGGGTATCTATTACCGCTCTGATCACTTTGCCTTTGCAAATATCGGCATTCCGGCGTTATATGCTAAAACGGGAGAAACTGCCGTTGATGAAGCGACTAAAGTGTTGCGAACTCAATTAAAGGAAAGTCTTGGTAAGTGTTATCACAACCTTTGTGATGAATATAATGATACATGGGATCTTTCTGGCGCCGAAGAAGATATGCAAGCATTTTTTGACATTGGTTATCAGCTTTCCAAAGAAAATGTGTGGCCACAATGGAGTAAAACATCAGAGTTTAAACGCTAAATATAGCTAAGCGAGTACAAGTCTACTTTATTGATGACTTTGCTCGCTTAACTCGTTAATAAAGTGTTTTTAGATGATTTTTATACCAGCTTCTCAGTAAAAAAGGCTAGGGTGCGATGCCAGGCAAGCTCGGCATTTTCTTTATCATAACGGCTGGTTGAGTCATTATGAAAGCCATGTTTGGCATTTTTATAGATCTGCATTTGATAGGGGGCTTGAACAATTTTTAAGTCACTTTCATAGTCAGGCCAAGAGTTATTAACCCTTTCATCGAGTTCAGCCAATTGAATCAGTAACGAAGCCTTAATATTTTTACGTAATTCTTTTTTGGCTGGTGTGCCATAAAAAGGTACGCCAGCAATAATCAAATCAGACTCCACTGCGGCTAAGTAATTGACTATGTAACCACCAAAACAAAAGCCAACAGCACCAAGCTTTCCATTACTTCTGTGATGTTTTTTGATGAATTTTGCTGCTGCAACAAAGTCATGCTGTATTTTTTCAGCATCCATCGACTTTTGCATAGATCTGCCTTCATCATCATTACCAGGATATCCACCTAAGGGGAACAAAGCATCTGGAGCAAAGGCAAGATACCCGGCTTTAGCTAAACGTCGAGCAACATCTTTTACGTAGGGGTTTAGGCCTCTGTTTTCATGAATAACTAAAACAACAGGCAAGGTTCCTGTTTTGTTGGTTGGTGTTACTAAGTAGCCGGCACCTTTACCGTAACCTTCGGGTGAATCGAAAGTTTCATAGGTAGCTTTTATTTCATCATCATTAAAAGAAACTTGTTCGGCTAGGGCATAATTTGGAAGCAATGCTGATGTGAGCACTGTCATTGAGTATCCCACTGCAACTAAAGTCGCTAATTTTGCCATAAAGCTTCTGCGATCCATACCGCCATGAGCGTATTCGTCGTACCAGTCAAATGCTTCTTGAGGGATATCACTAGCTGATTTTTTTGACATTTATTTATCTCACTTATTAATTTAAATAATCTAACCCTTCATAAACACCTTATAAAATATATTTATTTAAGTATTTTCGCAAATTTATTAAGGTAATTTAGTCTTGATTACTTAGACGTTATCCTTGAACTTCGATAATAAAATTTTATAGTTTTTTGCCATAGTTCATTGCTGAAACGAGGCTATTACTCAAGAATAAGGTGTCGATATGCTTGTAGCCTTAGTGATGGGTTTTTTAGTAGACAGGGTAGATGTGGTTATATTTCATTCGCTTTTATTATAAAGATGTTAAGTAAACTGATCTTAATTGTTTAACAGTACGTAAATATTGGCTGAAACTAAATATTATCCATTAAATAGGAATTAACATGTTCAATAAATTTATTACAACAGGTTTACTCGTAGTTGCCAGCTTAGCTTTTATGCCGACTTCTCATGCAGAACACCATGGTATGAAAAAAGACATTGTTGATGTAGCTGCTGCAAATGGTTCTTTCAATACTCTTGTTGCTGCAGTTAAAGCCGGTGGACTTGTCGATACACTCAAAGGCAAAGGGCCTTTTACTGTATTTGCACCAACGGATGAAGCTTTTGCAAAGTTACCTGCAGGCACGGTTGAAATGCTATTAAAACCAGAAAACAAAGATAAATTAGTATCGATTTTAACTTATCACGTCGTTGCTGGAAAAGTGATGTCTACAGATGTTGTTAAAGTAGACAGTGCTACTACAGTGCAAGGCCAAATGTTGATGGTGAAAGTAGATGGCGGTAATGTAATGATAAACAATGCGAAAGTGATAATGGCTGACGTTAAAGCAAGTAACGGTGTCATACATGTCATTGATACAGTGTTAATGCCTAAGTAAAGTTATTGTAAAGTATTGCTTTAACTACTGATACTTAATCAATTGTTTACTATTAAGCCAGCTTTAGCTGGCTTTTTCTATCGCGATGCGAATAAAAAACTTTTTACCCGCTTATCTGTTTGCCGATAAATCAATAATAGTGGCAATAAACCTTGCTGCCCCTCCAAATATAGTGATAATCGGGCAAGGTTCTATTTACTGAGTTTATAAAGTGCAACTATTAGCAGTAACGTGTTTGAATAAAACACTACGATTAGAAGGTTCAATGGCGGGATGGCAACAACTTTTTTGGGACGACCAGTGTGTCTCACAAATTGACGCAGTCGATGGCAACGATACCTTTACCCATCAATTCTCTCTACAAAGTGAACAAGGTGATTTACATATAGAACTTAAGGGCACACTGCATTGGCAGCCTTTTGCGCTTAAATACCAGCTTTTTGTTGATAATAAACTTCAACAAGAAGATACCCTCATTGAAAAAGATATAGAACAACGCCAAGTTAGCCAAGCTAGCAAGCAGCCGATGAAATTTAGTTTCATTGGCATGGCTGGACTTGGCTTGAAATTGTTAAAAAGTGCCAAAGTCATCAAAGTGCTATTTGCTGCGGGTAGTTTAGCCGCATATAGCTGGTTATTTTCTATTGAATTTGCCATAGCACTTATTCTTTGTCTCGTCTTTCATGAATATGGACATATTAAGGCGATGAAATACTTTGGTTTGAAAACCAAAGGTATTTACCTTATTCCCTTTGTCGGAGGCTTAGCATTGAGCGACGATAAAATTAATACCCGCTGGCAAGATGTTGTTATTTCGATAATGGGCCCTTTCTTTGGCCTAATACTCTCTATTGCTTGCTTGGTAGGTTACTGGCTAACCGATTTAGAAATACTGGCCGGTTTAGCGGTTTTTAATGCCTTACTTAATCTATTTAATTTGTTGCCGGTATTACCCTTAGATGGTGGACACATACTCAAGAGTATTGCCTTTTCAATTAATACCCGTGTTGGTTTAGTTGCTTGTGTATTAGGTGCTGCATTAGGTGTTTATATTAGTTATCACTTTGGTTTAGCGCTATTAGGCTTTTTACTTGCTATTGGTAGTATAGAAATTTTCTTTGAATATAAACGTCGACATTTGAGTGACCTATTACCCTTAAACCGTTATGCTCAAGTTGTCTCAGTATTATGGTACGTCATTACATTAGGCGGGCTAAGTGGCATTATTTGGTTTGTTGGTCAAACAGGCAACAGTGCGTTGTCATTACCGCTGAAAATACTGGGAAGTTAATTTAACAGCTCGACAATTACCCGGCTATTATTACGTTAACGGCAAACGGCCATCTTTTTAAAGCATTCTTTTATCCTCTCTTCGTTAACACCACAATGATAACGGAGGGTCGATAGCTACTGCTTTTATAATATCGGTACGTGAAATAATGCCCACTACTTTGCCATTGTTTTCTAAAATAGGAATTATGTGCAAACGATTTTTTACTTGCAGGACCGCAATACGTCGGATGTCTGTAACTGGTTCTGCGGTATAAATTTTAGAATGCTCATTGAGAAATAAATCAGCGACGCTTTTTGATTTTGCACTTTTATCAACATCAGTGCCATGCTTTAAAAGATATTCGTAAAGTTGTTGTCTAGATAAGCTCCCCATAAGTTGTTGCTGGCTATTTACAATTGGAAATTCTTGATATGCCCGCTCGGTAAATATCTTAATAACCGTCGTTAAAGTATCACTGGCTGATATTACGGCAACGGGGTAAGTCATAATTTGATAAGCGTGACATATCAACTCTTTTGTCTCAGTTTTACTGATAGCATCTTTATAAGCATCAATGGCTTTTGGGGGCGGCGAATAACCTTTTTTTAGCAAAGGTGAAAGCTCATCGAGTTCCTGAAAACTTCGTGATTGCTCCGTCAATTGTGTTTTTTGAACATGATAGAGCTCTTCCAGTGGGCCTGAAAAGCTTCTTCCATTTGGCGTGTATATTGCGAACATGATTATCTCCTTTTACATAATGTGTTTATTGAATGCCCCATGCGCCAATATAACTATTATTATTTAAGTTTCTAGCGTTATGGTGTTCACTAACCCAGCCATTAAATAAATGAGTAAATAAGTTGCGTTATTTACTCGTTATTTTATCGGTAATGGGTGAACACAGGTGTTAGCATTGTTAGTTCACCATTAATTCAATACGCTCTAGTTCGACTCTTTTAGAGAGTTCGATATCACTTTTAGGAGACCAAGTCGGATAATTTTTTTGCTGGCGCTTTACCTTTTTTAAAAAACTTGCTCTTGCTCTTGATAGGGCAATATTCACCGCTGACATTACAGAGCTTTGATTATCAGTAACAACAATATCAGGCATACCTTTACTGTAAATAACCACTCTACAGTGCTTATCTTTACCACCTTTGGGGCCGTTAATATCATCAATGGTCACTTTTATTACTTGAACACGATCATAAAATTTATTAAACATGTGACGTGCTTTATCTCGGATGTGCGACAAGTTTTCTGACGAAAGTTCAATTTTCAGATCGGTAATTGTTAATTCCATAAGTGCCTCGTTTAATTTTAAAAATGATTATTTACTATGACTCAGCGCCAAAGTGTTAACAGCGATGTTATCGCTTAGACAACATCGTTGTTAACTGCTTAGCTGTGTTATTTATAACTAACTATTTACTGCAATTAAAGTCGATTGTAATTGTTTTATTATCAACTAAAAGTTGATAACTGTTTTTTTTAGTCGTGTGAATTACTGATAAGGCGTTAGGGAGTAAAGGGGTATTATGGCTCAGTTTAACCATGCTTTTCAGCGGTGCTTTTATACGACAGTAAGCTAAGGTATGGTGAAAGGAACGATTATCATTGGTAGGTAATACAAGTACTTGGTGTTTAATTGCTTCTATTCGCTAATAATGCGATGCATGCGCTATTTTATCAAAAGGTTAAATACTTGGCTGTTCAGCCGGTATCAATCTTATGAAAAAATTGATTTAATTAGCCCATCATTTAACCTACTTTTTCAGCAGGTTAACTTAACAGTGATTTAGCGAGATAAAATATCGTTTGATATCATTTCTTTTTGTAATAATGAACGGCCATTAGTTTCAATATGAGCAAGAAATTCAGCCGCTAATAAGGTTTGACGTTTTGATTTAGACCAAACAAAAAACCAATGAGCATTTATTGGCAGTTCACTTATTGGTAAACGCACTAGTCCACTTTGTCCACCATACATTAAGGTATGCGCTGATAATATTGAGATGCCAAGCTTTGACATCACCAGATGTTTAATTGCTTCATTACTTTCAATGGTCATTTTTACATTTAGCTTAGTGTTATGATGCTTTAAAAATTCCTCAATGGCATACCTTGTACCTGAACCTTTTTCACGCATAATGAAAGGTTCCTTGCTTAAATCTTTTAAAGTGAGGTTTTTCTTTTTAGCAATGGGGTGGTCTTGATGTGCTATGGCTACCAGCGGATTGGTTAAAAATTCAATCGACTCAGTTTCAATATCAGATGGCGGATGACTAAACACATAGAAGTCGTCAATACCTTGCTTTAGGCGATCAATGGTTTGTTGTCGATTACCAATATTTAACTGTATATCTATATCTGGATATTTTTCTAAAAAAGGTCCCAACAAATGGGGAATAAAATATTTAGAAGTGGTGACAACAGCCAACCTTAAGGTGCCAGACTTAAAACCTTTAATATTGCCTATCGCCATATCAAGTCGTGAAAAACTATCAAGTACCTCTACCGCGGTTTTTACTAACTCTAGGCCTATATCCGTAAATAATATTTGTCTATTGGTATAGTTATATAGAGGAGCTCCCATTGCCTCTGCAAGCTTTTTCATTTGTATTGATACCGTTGGTTGCGTTAGAAAAAGTGCTTTTGACGCTTCTTTAATACTACCTTTATCATGAACTGACAATAATATTTCCAGCTGTCTGATTGTGCCAACATGAGCATGAAGCCTTGATTTCATAATTACACCTCATCAAATAGATTTTTATCTATTTATACTATAGGTAATATCAATTTTTATCTATTTATCTTTTTTGTCATAATATCACTATCAGAATATTTAATTAGCGGATTGATGTTTAACTCAAGCCAGCGCTTAACCATTAAAAATAAGGCCATTTACAATGAAAAAAATTAAAGTCGCGATTATCATGGGATCACAGTCAGATTGGCCAGTGATGAAAAATGCGGTTACAGTTCTTGAAGCACTGGGCATAGAGTATAAAGCTATGGTTGTTTCAGCCCATCGTACCCCTAAACGTTTATATGACTTTGCCGAGAATGCCGATAAAGAGTACAGCGTGATTATTGCGGGTGCTGGTGGCGCCGCACATTTACCCGGTATGGCTGCAGCATTAACTTGGTTACCTGTTATTGGTGTGCCGGTAATGAGCAAAGCACTCAAAGGAATGGACAGTCTATTATCTATCGTACAAATGCCTAAAGGCGTTGCAGTTGCCACCCAAGGTATTGGCGAAGCAGGCGCATTTAATGCGGGGTTAATGGCCTCACAAATCCTTGCCATTAATGATACGGTACTGCAAGGCAAGCTACAAATATGGCGTTCACAGCAAAGTGAAAGTGTCTCATGGGAGGTAGAATAATGCGCATAGCCATTGTAGGTTGTGGACAACTTTCTCGTATGTTGGCACTTGCAGGACTGCCACTAGGGATAAAATTCAGCTTTATTAATGATAATCTCCAGCAAGTAACTGATTGTGTTGACGGTTTAGGTCGAGTGGTTACACTGACTAAAAATTGGCGGGAAGAGCAAAATATTCATAAGCTCTATAACCTCCTTGGAAAGCCTGATGTAATTACCGTAGAAAAAGAACAAGTAGATATAGAATTGCTTAAAGCTCTGCAAGCATATTGTGATGTTTTGCCAAACATTGAAGCAATTTCTGCCTGTCAGCATCGTTATCGAGAAAAGCAATTATTAGAAAAATTATCAATACCAACTTCACCCTTTGCTTATTCGTTGCCAGCTAGTGAAGCATTGAAAGTCTTACAGCTACCTATGGTGGTTAAATCTTGTAGTGATGGCTACGATGGTAAAAACCAATGGGTTCTAAAAACCTTGGCAGATATTGAAGACTTTGACCATTTAAACATCGAAGATTATATTATTGAAGCTTGGATAAAGTTCGAACGAGAAATATCTCTCGTCTCGGTTCGTTCAAAAAATGGCAATATCGAACACTATGCTTTAACAGAGAATACCCATAAAAACGGTATTTTGCTGCAATCTATTGCACCCGCTGTAGATCAAAATAATACGCTAGCGCTTAAAGCTCAAACGTATATGGAAAGCGTATTAAATGCCCTCGACTATGTTGGTGTTCTGGCGATGGAGTGCTTTGTCGTTGATGGTGAATTAATGATCAATGAATTAGCACCTCGTGTTCACAATAGTGGACATTGGACACAAGCAGGGAGTATAACCTGCCAATTTGAAAATCATATAAGAGCGGTTGCTGGCTTAGTGCTAGGTAGCACAGAGTCGCTTGGCACAGCGGGTATGATTAATTTAATCGGTAATGAAAAACCACCAATGACTTCGCTTTCAGCTTTATCAACATTGCATTGGTACAACAAATCAGTAAAACCGCAACGAAAATTGGGTCATGTTAATTTTTTCGATAAAGACCGAGTAAATCTTGTTCAACAAATGGATAATTTTGAGTGCGATCTTAAGTTGAATCATATTCGTTAGGTTCTATGTTTTTCTGTTTACGGGTCAGATAAAATGTTATCTGACCTGATCATCTTTTTTAGTAAGGATTTGCGCGGTGTTTGGAAATCGTTTTAAAGAGTTCAATCTCAAAGGAGATATGTTTGGTGGTGTAACTACCGCAATTATTTCTTTGCCTTTAGCACTTGCTTTTGGTGTTGCGTCAGGAGCTGGCGCTGAAGCTGGGCTTTGGGGCGCGATAATGGTTGGATTTTTTGCCGCATTGTTTGGTGGTTCATCTAGTTTGATATCAGAGCCTACCGGTCCAATGACCGTTATTATGACAGCCATATTAACCAGCATGATGGCAAAATATCCAGAAACAGGCATGGCAATTTCATTTACTATTGTGATGATGGCCGGTGCATTTCAGATGTTACTTGGCACACTAAAGCTCGGAAAATATATTACGTTAATGCCTTATAGTGTGATTTCTGGCTTTATGTCAGGCATAGGTGTTATTTTAATTATCTTGCAGTTAGCTCCGTTGTTAGGACATCAGACACCTTCTGGTGGCGTTACGGGAAGCTTATCAGCACTGCCTAATATACTCGCAAATATTAAGTTCAGTGAATTATTTTTAGGGGCACTTACTTTAGGTATTTTATTTTACTTACCTAAACATTACCGCAAATATGTTCCGGCTCAACTGGTCGCATTAGTTGTTGTTACTGTACTTTCTTTAATTTTTTTCAACAGCGATGACATCCGCAGAATTGGTGAGATACCGGCAGGTTTACCTTCTTTAGTTATTCCTCATTTCAACGTCGACATCTTTACTACTATGGTGATAGATGCTTTGGTCCTGGGCACACTTGGCTGCATTGATACCTTATTGACTGCTGTGATTGGTGATTCATTAACACGAAAAGAACATGATCCCGACCGGGAGTTACGCGGACAAGGTATCGCTAATATGATCTCTGGCTTGTTCGGTGCTTTACCAGGCGCTGGCGCAACTATGGGTACCGTGACTAATATTCAAGTGGGTGCACGCTCACCTGTGTCAGGTATCATTCGCGCCTTGGTACTTGCATTAGTGGTGTTAGTGGCTGCAGGTCTAACTGAGCCTATCCCCATGGCTGTGTTAGCGGGGATTGCCGTTTATGTAGGTTTTAATATCCTTGACTGGAGCTTTATTCAACGTGCTCATAAAGTCAGTGTTCAGGGCATGGCCATTATGTATGGTGTTATGTTATTAACTATTTTTGTTGATTTAATTGTCGCTGTAGGTCTTGGTGTCTTCATTTCTAATATCATTGTTATTGAGCGTTTAAGTCGAGAGCAGGCCAGAAAGGTTAAAGCAATTAGTGATGCTGATGGCAATGATGTGCCATTAACTGTGCTTGAACGAGGCTTACTCGATAAAGCGAATGGTAAAGTGTTATTTTTTTACTTATCAGGGCCGATGATTTTTAGTGTATCAAAAGCTATTTCTCGTCAGCATACCAGTGTTGCAGATTTTGAGGTCATGATCCTCGATTTAACGGATGTCCCTATGATTGATGAAACGGTAGGACTTGCGCTAGAAAACGCAGTAAAAGATGCTCAAGATGGTCAATGTGAAGTTTTTTTATTGTGCCCAAATAAGCAAACACATCAACAGCTCGAAAAGTGTAATGTATTGGATTTAGTCGCCAATGATAATATCTATTCATTGCGCTATGAAGCTTTAGAAGCCTCGCTAACTTATCTAGAAAAAAAGCACAGTAAGCTTGACTAAATGCTTGCATGACACAAAAACTTATCAACAGAGAAACTTGTGCAATGAATATGCTCAGCTTATCTTGGCTGAACTTGTTAAAATAATATAAAAGATAGCAGTTGCTTAGGTAAATAAACGATATACTGACAGCCTAAGTATAAAATAAATAATGAATTTCTAGGGAACAACCACATGTACATGATAATTAAGCATCTACACATAACCATAATTACACTTACTTTTGTTCTTTTTCTCATTAACTTTGTGTTAATGATGAAAGGGTCTGAAAAAGCTAACAACAAACTGTTAAAAATTGGACCACATATTTTATATACGTTATTTGCTGTTACTTTTATTTATTTGGTGATCGTTAACCCGCTTAATTTGTATCCTTTCGTTAATGGTTGGGCATCATCTAAACTTGCGGGTTTTGTTATCTATGTCCTCTCTATTACGTTGGCGCTTAAGTGGGCTAAGACTAATTTGTGGCGTATTGCTGGCTTAATTAGTGCCATATTTTGGCTAGCTATGACGGCGCGACTTGGTTTTGCTGATCATATTAAAACCAAGGGAATGAATGAAGATGTTAACGCTTATATTGACCTTGGGCGGGCTATGATAGCGAATATTTGCTAGTTTTGAGCCGTATTTTCAATATTGATATTTTCTATGATCATAACGTTATGGCTTTATGAACATAGATATATCGATATATTTACCCTGCTTTTCATATAGGAAGATCCATGAGACACGAAGAATTACCTGAAAATCATTCAGATCCATTGTTAAAGGTACTGCATCGCTCGATTCGATTTGCGATAAGAATACTGGCCTTGTTAATGGTATTAGTGATCTATTGGAGTATCGCTGATGTGGTTTATGTACTCTATTTGAAACTATCGATGCCGCCTTATTTTCTTTTAGATATTGATGATATTTTACAAACTTTTGGCGCTTTTATGGTGGTGTTAATCGCGGTTGAAATCTTTATCAATATTCGTTTGTACCTTGGCTCAAACGTTATCCCGGTAGAATTGGTTGTTGCCACAGCATTGATGGCAGTTGCCCGCAAAGTTATTGTGTTAGATCTTAAACTTGTTTCTGCAGATCAAATTGTTGGTCTTGCTTTGGTGACTATTTCTCTTGGAGTAACGTACTGGTTAATAAAAAAGAAAAGTACGCAAGCTAACGAGATAATTAAGCCAGAATCATAATTTATTGACTTCTTACATATAATTTTGAGTTGCAGTGTCCGTTTACCCCAATGAAAACATTAATGTTAATGTTAAATTTAACGTTTTCTTATGCGGTTTATCTGCTTGTTAGTATAAGTTATTAAGGCTAAATTCAGCGTATAAGTTAGCCTTAATACTTCGATAAATACGAATTAAACACCTAGTATATTCGAATCTACATTAAATAAATCCGATAATAAATCAAGACTCCTGCTAAGGAATAAGCAGTGAGTCATGATATTTTTGTCTTTTAAATTTTTTGCCCCTGTTACCGCCAAAGTTGGTCATGGCTCATTAGTCAATGAGCCTGCGGGTAAAAAATTTTGGTGGCACAACTATCAGGCTAAAGACCCGAGTTGATTATTGAGAATCGACTAGCTTGTCTTGAGTTTTAAGTTCAAAATCACTGGCATCATGGCGTTCATGTAATTGTTCTTCTAACTCTCCCCAAGTACGATTGACCATTAAACCACGCTTAACAGCTGCTCGATTGCCAACTTCTTCGGTCCATCGCAATAAGTTTTTATAGGATTGCGTTTGTAAAAACTCTGCAGCTTCATAGACTTTATTTTGTACTAATGCTCCATACCATGGCCATATAGCGATATCTGCAATAGTGTATTGCTCGCCACACATATATTTATTATTGGCTAAATGACGGTCGAGTACATCGAGTTGTCGTTTAACTTCCATAGTGAAACGTTCTATTGGATATTCAAATTTTTCGGGTGCGTAAGCAAAAAAATGACCAAACCCACCGCCTAAATAAGGGCCACTACCCACTTGCCAAAATAGCCATGATAAGCATTGTGCTTTAAGTAACGGCTCTTTGGGTATGAAGGCAGCAAACTTTTCAGCCAAATGCAGAAGTATCGCGCCAGATTCAAAAATGGGCAGTTTATTATCGCCACTATTATCAACTAAAGCCGGTATTTTAGAGTTGGGATTGATATCAACAAAGCCTGAGCTAAATTGATCACCGGCCATTATATCAATCAAGTGCGCATCGTATTCGGCTTCTGCTATATTTAACGCTAATAGCTCTTCTAATAAAATGGTGATTTTGACACCGTTAGGGGTAGCCAGCGAGTATAGCTGGAAAGGGTGCTTACCTACGGGCAAGTCGCCTTGATGCGTTTCTCCTGCAATAGGGCGGTTAATACTGGCAAATTTACCACCAGACTCTTTATTCCATTCCCATATCTTTGGTGGTACATAGGTATCTGTAGACATTGTAGACTCCGTAATTATGATTGAGACCATCATTGAATGATCCTGGCGTTTTTAACTAAGTAGTAGCAAATTATAAACCGATAATATCAGCTTAATCTGCTGAAAATAATGGTGTTAGTAAGCTAAACCCGCAGTGTCTTTAATTTAACTCTATTATTTAAAATTCAACTGATATTTATTGAGTAACTCTTGATAGTAAGGAGACGCTTTTAACTGCTCAGTGAGTTGCCCAAGTGTGGTATTTATTGCTAGCGAGTCTTTTCTCTTCTTAGTTAGCGCCATATATACAGGAGTCATTGATATATATGGCTCTATCGCCTTAACTTGAGCGCCAACCTTTTCTTTTAAAATTAATTGATTAAACACTAATGGGTTACTGATTAACATATCTATTTGTTTGCCGAGCAACAGTTTTAAAAGTACTTCTTCTGTTAATGCGGGCAATTTATTTAGGTAGCTGGCACCATCAAAATATTCGCCATAGGAATATTCTCTAATAGTGCCGACAGAGTAGGGTATTAGCTGTTTTAATTTTCCATCAAACTCAAAATTATTATCTTTTAAAGTGAATAATTGATTAATTTCATTAGCATAAGAAGGCTCAATAAAATGATACATTTTTTCGCGCTTCGGTGTTTTAAATAAGGTCAGTATTAAATCGATCCTGCCTTCTGCAACCAAGTGAACGGCCCTTGGCCAAGGAAGAATAATAAACTCAAAATCATAGTTTGAATGCGCTTCAATATAATTAAGAACCTCAACCGAAAAACCTTTTATTTCACCATTTTCTGGATAGTAAAATGGGTAGTAACCAATATTTTCGGTAGCTACGGTTAGAATTGTTTTGCCCTTTTCCAATAACGCCAAATCTGGCTTTGCGCTCGATTGTGCTAATGCACTTAATGAGTAAAGGAAAAGTAAAGGTATTATTTTTATAAATTTCATCATTATAGGCAGTATAAAGCTTTATTTTTATTTATCTAGCAACTATTGATAGTCAACTTAAAGCCAGTAAAGAACATGATTAGTTGTTAACGTTTTCACCAATTATCTGTTTATACCATTTATTTTCACTGACAAAGTCTGTTGTCGACTTTACTTTGTCAATAAAAGTTAAACCGTTCAAATTCATGCTGAAAAACTGGCTAATTCTTTTTGTTGTTCAATACCTTGTCAGTGATAATATCGGAATCTGATGTCACTGTACCATGGCACAAAACTGCGCATCTTAGGTACACTTAAACAGTCTTCTCAACCTTTTTTTCTTTAAGCTGATAAGGTCAATACTTCAGGATTGATCATGGCCGTTGCTGGTACTTCTCATCTTAA
The DNA here is from genome assembly GCF_014077545.1 of Colwellia sp. BRX10-1. Taxonomy (NCBI): domain Bacteria; kingdom Pseudomonadati; phylum Pseudomonadota; class Gammaproteobacteria; order Alteromonadales; family Colwelliaceae; genus Colwellia; species Colwellia sp. BRX10-1. The sequence continues at coordinate 96,564 of NZ_JACGWC010000011.1, read as the reverse complement.
ATATTTTAAACCTCAACCTCAACCTCAACTGCACGTTGCCTTAATACAGCACCGCCTATATGCGCGATAGAGTAGGGAGCGGACTTTAGTTGTTTAATCTTTTGTTTTAATGGTTATTTCAATGTTTTTATTGTCACCGGCAAACCATTTTTGCACATAGATAGACCCTAAAACGGGGGGCATTCCATTCTCAGGTACTTCTTTATATCGAATACTGTTTTTATTGTGCTTTTCAAACTCGAAGTTAATCACTTTCTCAGACACCGGAAATTCACCTTTATTTACTATAAAGATGTATTGTATAAGTGCTGTTAAATAAATTCTAGTACTAGATACTCTCTATATTTCAGCGAAATATCAGGCTGCGTTACTTAGTATTAAGACTCTTTTTATTGTTGGCTATTTTTTATTTTGCCACCCCTGATAACTTAAAAATATGGCTTAGTGATACATTTCGAGAAAAAATAGCGCTATCATTGACGCAACATCCTTTAATAATGCTATTTTGACAGTAAAATTAAGTCACTATTGCTAGATAAACAGCCATTGGCTGTTGAGTAAAACGCGATTGAATGCTGATATAAATATTAATTTTCTTAATCATATTGACAAAATAAGTGCTATTGATTGGCAGGCGTTAAATAATTCACCTAGCCCTTTTCTTGCTTATGAGTTTTTTAGCGCGCTTGAAAAAAGTGACTCAGTTAGTGTTAAACAAGGTTGGCAAGCTCATCATTTAGTGACATCAACAAACGGTGATGTCACAGGTGTGATGCCGATGTACTTGAAAAGCCACTCTTGGGGGGAGTATGTTTTTGATTGGGATTGGGCCGAGGCTTATCAACGCAATGAGATAAATTATTACCCTAAATTAGTCGCAACTATTCCCTTTACCCCCGTAACCAGTAATAAATTACTTTCAGAAAAATTCCAAATAAATGAGTTGTTTGCACCGCTCATTGAACATTGCCAGCAAGAAAATATTAATAGTTGGCATATATTATACTGTGATGAAATAAAAACAGTTTTACCAGCGGATATTTATCAACGTAATACGGTGCAATTTCACTGGTTTAATCGTGATTATAAAACCTTTGACGACTTTCTAGGTACGTTTACTTCGCGCAAAAGAAAAAACACTCGCAAAGAAAGGCTGTCTATTACTCAACAAGAGATTAAAATTCGTCAACTGAAAAATAGCGAAATTAGCCGACAAGAACTTGATTTTTTCTATCTAACTTATCAATTAACTTATTTAAAACGGGGTCATCAACCACACTTGAGCTATGATTTTTTTAAGCAAATAGTGCTTAGTATGACTGATAATATTTTATTGATCATCGCCAGTCATCAGCAAGAAGATATCGCCTGTGCACTCTTTTTTTATGATGATACTCACTTATATGGGCGATATTGGGGCTGTACTAAACATTATAATAATTTACATTTTGAGCTTTGTTATTATCGAGGTATCGAGTTTTGTATTGAACACAACTTGCAAGTTTTTAACCCGGGTACTCAAGGTGAACACAAAATTCAACGAGGCTTTGAACCAACATTAACCTACTCTTACCACTGGATAAAACACCCAGCTTTTAAGGCAGCAATTAAAAATTTTTGTCATCAAGAGCAACAGCATATGCTAACGTACCAGCAGCAATGCCAGCAGGCGTTACCTTTTAAAACGTTAGCTACCAATGAATCAACTTAAGAAAAATAATGAATAAACCTTTTTCCCAAGCATGTGAAAACAATAAGTCACCTATTTTGAATGTTTTAACGAAAGTGTTTTCAAGTGCTAAGCATGTCCTTGAAATTGGCTCAGGAACGGGGCAACACGCGGCCTTTTTTGGTCCAAATTTACCCCATCTAACCTGGCAAACCAGTGATTTACTAATAAACCACCAGGGTATTAATGCCTGGCTTGATGAAAGCAAGTGGTTGAATGTAAAAAGGCCGGTCGTCGTTGATTTAAATAGAACTTGGCCTAAGCTTAATCAAAATGCCCCCCTTGATGGCGTATATACCGCTAATACACTGCATATCATTAGCTGGCCATTAGTGGTTAAGTTTTTTGAGGGGCTTGCGCAAAACTTATCATCTTCAGCAAGTATTTGTATATACGGACCTTTTAACTATCAAGGGCAGTTCTCTAGTGAGAGTAACGCAGACTTCGATGTGTGGCTTAAAGAAAGAGATAAGAATAGCGGTATTAGAGATATTGAGGCAGTCTTATTATTGGCAACGGGAGCAGGACTTGAGTTAATTGACGATCATCCAATGCCCGCCAATAATCGGCTATTAGTTTTTTCTAAAATATAAAAATTCAATATCGTCAATATTTAACGCCGCTCTCGATTTCAAGCGATTAACAAAAATTGATTAATGGCTTGATGAAAGCCGCTATTTGAAATCGCCGATGTATTTGTTGACGATTGTCTGGATCTCCCCATTACTTTTAAGCTTTTCTACTGATTTTTTTAATATTTTCATTGTCTGGGTATTTATCTTCTTTTTAGAAAAATGAAGTACAAAATCTTTGAAACTTAGTTGTAATGGTGAATTCAATACATCAGGTTTTATGCCAAGTTGCTTAGCGTTGTAATATAATCCAACATTGGTACCAATACAGCCGTCAATTCGACCACTGATTAACAGTTTTAGCATTTGTGTGTAATTATTGACTTCAACTTTATTAATGGCGGTGTCATTATCAAAATTGACATCAAATTCACCGCCTCGCACCACTCCCACTGTTTTTCCATGGAGATCCTTTAGGCTTCGATAGTGAGTTCCCGCCCTAGACAGGATAATAATTGGCATAGTGATCACTGAGACTAATGGGATGGAGATCGCGGGCAACTGATCATTATTGAAACGTAGCACAAAATCTGATTTGCCTTGTTTCAGGTGAATAATAGTACGAGCATAAGGAATTATCTTATTGGTATAGTTAAGCCCTGCTACTTCGGCAATTCTATTACTTATTTCGAACATCATTCCAGTTGGCTTACTATTGTCCCCAATAAAGCCAAAGGGAGCGACATTGATTGTTTCAATCTGGAGTGTTTGCCCGGAAAGTGGAAAAACATTGCCTATTAACGTCATCAAGGTAATAAATTTTACTAGCATATTTTTATTACGTTGTTTCATTACGGCTCTCTTATTATGAAAAGATAACTGTTCAACTTGCGATTAAACGCTTTACGAGAATAGTGTTAATAGCACACAGCTAACCACCAATTTTACTGGAATGTGTATTTAATTAATTAAACTCACCATGTTTTTTTGCCACTTCTTCCTGATAGTTAACAATGCACCACGTTGCTCAAGTAGCATCATTGCATTAATAAGGTTATCTACAATGACTTGCTCTGTGTTTAAACTGCAAGCAAAATGAAAGTTGAGTGTTAACGCCTTGAACTGAAATACATTTTTATATTTAGTTGTTTCTCCCAAGTTTTTTACTCTATTTCTAAGTAAATCATCATTGAGAACAACTAAATCAATATGGCGACTAGATAGGTCTAATAATTTTAATAAGGCATCATAATTGTCAACCACATAAAGGTTTTGGTTTTCAATAAATTTTTTTGATAATAAAAAATGGTGGGTAACATCATCACGTATCACCGCAATGTTATATTTTTTAGCTTCTTCTATAGCAGAGATAGTTATCTGACTATTATTAAGGGAATAAAGAGAGATGGTACTTGAAGCAATATGTCCAACCCACTTAAACAAAGGCTCACGCTCTGGGATACGAGCAAGTGAATATATACAGGTGTTTTTTCCATGCTGTGCTCTTCTATAAGACAACGCCCATGGGTGAGCACTGATGGCGTATTCATACTGAGCTTGTGCTAACGTCGCTTCGACTATTTCTGTTGACAAGCCTTCTATTGCATTGGTCGTGACAATTTGAAAAGGAGCCAAATGTTCAGTAAGAATGCTGATCTTAGTTGCAGATACTTGGCCGCAGTAAAATACCAATAACAATACTAAGCCAAAAGCTAAATTTTTCTTTAGTCCTTTCATAAATTTTATAATTTCATTCATCATATTTTAAACTATAGCTTAGATAATCATTTTACCAACCCCCTCAGGCAATTAATGTTAACGGGATAAACTTTAAATAGCCGTCGGTACTTCTTGATAGATTTTATAAGGTTAAATACCGTAATAATAGGGTTATTGGCTTAATGACCCGTAACCACTTATCCCCTTAAAGTAACTTTGCGGTTATCACATACCTTTCATTGCTATTACTGCTCGAGTTATTAAAAGGGTAGCAAGTGATTAATATTAATGATGAGTCATCAGCTAGCAGGGGCATTTGACCTGTTGAAGCGTCAACAATGTTAATCGCTTCAACTTGATAAAGCTGGCTTTGACCATATCGGTCAGTTAATGAAATAATATCCTTCATATCTACCTCGTCTAAAAATGAAAAGTGGCTATCTCTATGGCCAGCAACCACAAAAGGTTGAGCACGGCTGACCTGGTTGAAAGGAGCAATAGCCCCGGCTGAAAAAGCGAGTGTGGTTGGGTCGCCGCCATTAAGTATCACCAGAGACTTTGCTAAGCGTTTAAATGAAAGCTCGGCAATAGGGTAGGTATCAGCCCATGGCCAAGGTTTTATTCTTTGCTGTAAAGCCAGTGTCTGATGCCAGCTATAATTAATTAATTGCTGAGATAACCAAGCTTTAGTAGGCAACCAACTGGCTTCTAAACACAGCAAGCTACCGATGATCAATAAGGATGTTTTAATTAATTTTTTCAAGGTTGACCACCCCTTAATTTAATACACTGATAACCCCGCAATATAATAGCCTCGCTCATAGTTACCAATAACAAGAGTGCCATGCCAAGCAGAAATTGTAATTTCCACCCTAATGCTGTTTTAGGCATAGCGACCATTAAACTTTCATGGGCTTGAAAAACGGTATTCTTAGCGAGTAATAATCCGTCTTTTTGCTGTTTCTCTAAGGCTATAAAACTTGTATAGGGCGATATGATTTGATGCTTGAGTGAGGTAGTAATAACCTGAAACTTCACCTTAGCTTTATCTGCTCCGCTGACTAAGCTATCGAGTAAGCTTTCTATTTTTCTACGCGCCCAAAGGGATGAAATACCGGTTGAAGATTGCTCGCTATCAATAATTAATTCTTGGTGCCAGGGCGCACTGACGGTATCACCTGTTAATTGCAAACTCGTGATAGGAAACTGAGATTTTATCGCTATTTGCAAGGGCTCGTCGAAATATAAATCAGGGATGCTTTTAGGATAAACCTCGAGGTGTTGATGAACTCGGCTGTCGATGATTAAGTCGATATTAGTGATTGCGGGTTGACTTATTTTAGTCATAAAGTCGCTCATCTTTTGTTGAACATCACTTTGGCTTTGAATAAAAACATAGCGACCCCTACCAAATTGAGCGGCTTTCTTCATAAAGTAACCATTGGGCGCAGCGCCTATGCCAACGGTGTATAAACGAAAATCACCTTGGGCATTTTCAAGCAGTTGCATAAGTTCAAATTCGTTAGCGACAGCTCCGTCGGTAATAAAAACTATTTGGCGAATAGCCTGCGCTGCTTGCACAGCACTTTTTTTCATCATCAAAGCGTTACTCAAGGGACGGTACATTTCAGTGCCACCATCGGCCATTAAGTGACTAATAAATTGTTGCGCTTTTTTAATATGATGACCTGCAGCCATTTTGGTGCCGGAAAAGAGTAATTCGATAGTGTCATTGAAAGCGATAATATTAAAACTGTCTTTATCGTTAAGTTGTAATATAGCTAACGAGAGACTCGCTTTTGCTTGTTCCATAGCCGAACCTTGCATAGAACCTGAGGTATCAATGATAAAAATGATATCTCGTGCGATCACTTGTGCAAGGTCTGTCTTTGGCGGGAAAAAGGTCAGCAGCGTATAATATTCATCTGCTACTTGTTCAGTAAAACTGCTGATTTTAGCTTGCTCACTGGCTAATAATCGCCAGCTTAGAACGAAACTTTTATGAGCGACCACTTTGGCCTGATTTAAGGTAATAAAGTAAGCATTTTGATGGGAGTTTAACGCGCGCATCACTATTTTATGACTAGCACTGGAAATTGCAGTAATCGCAATACCCGAATTTAAGGAAATATTAATAGATGATTGACTGCTGGCAATTGAAGGTAAGTGGCTAGGCGATTTTGTAGTTGATGCTTGCAGCTGTGCAGGTAATTTATCCGCAGAGTACGCTATTCGTTGCTCTGTAAGCTCAGAAGCTTTTGCTACTTGTGGATTTTCAGATAATGGCTGGGATAATTTGGGTTGGTACCTTTGAGTCATTGCTAGTGGTAATCGTAGATCAAAATTACCCTGTGAAAAAGAGACTGGCATCATAAAAGTTAGCGTAACAATAACGCTTGCTTGTGGTGGAATATTAGCAATTTTATTGATAAACAAATTAGCTTGTTGTTGCTCGAGTAAGCTCGCTTTTCTTCCTTGGCTTTTCGCTTGTTGATATACAACCTTAGCGGTGTTTTTTGCCATTATCTCGCCAACTATCTCATTATCGCCAACCTTTATCATTAACCGTTTTATTGCAGCATCTTCAGGTAAGGGAAATTGATAGGTTCCTTCTAAAGCAATCGCATGAGGATTAACGAAGGTTTGTTTTATTTCTACATAAGCAATTAAACCATTAATCTCAACATTGGTCTGAATATCAAGGGGTAAATTGGCTTGCTTTGCTGGATTTGGGTGATCAAATAATAATTGTGGACCATAAATAAGCGTATTGTTATTGGTAGTATTTTCAGTCAAAGCCATTTCACTACTTTGTGCATAACGCACTAAAGCCAAAGAAGACAATAGGATAAGAAACACTAGCAGTGATAACTTTAACCATTTATTTCGACGTTTTTTATTCTGTTGTCGGTAATAGTATGAGTCTTGGTAATCTATAAATTGTCGGTTTTTTCTAGAAGTAAACATCACTTGCTCTTTTGTGTAAGTAGTAGATGATATTAAAGCAAAGCATTGAGCGTTAGCGGGGGCGGTATTAGGGCAAAGTACTGACCAAATATGTCAATAATAGGGCAATCAAGCTTTGCTAACGGTTAACACTCTCAGAACATTACAAAATTCTTACAATTTACTCACAATTATTGTATTGCCTATTAGGCTGTTTCGTATTAATTTTACATCTAGCGAATCAAGCGCAGGCTTAGCTAGTAAAGTGTTATAATGTCTTCATCATTAAGGGTTACTTGAAAATTTTATGTGTAAACAGTTATTAATAAAATTTTGTCTTATGTTTTCAGTAGCGACGCTTGTTGGCTGTACATCTATAGGCATGAGTGATTTGTTTTTTGGTTACAGTCAACAGATGCAAGAATCTCGTTCAGCTCAGTTAAGAGGTGATTTCGTTGTTGCGACAACATCAGTTATCTCGGTTAATCGCCAGCATAATAATTATGCCTTGAGCCAACTAGAAAAAGCCCGTTTACAGTTTCTTTCTCATGATTGGCTGGCGAGTCAAAAAAGTTTTGAATTAGCCTACCAACAAGTTCAGGCTGAAGAGCAAGCAGCGAAAATACAAATAAGCAGTGGCTTGAAAAAAGTCAGTGCGGTGGTGACTAATGACAATGCTATTGGCTATGAAATACCTTCATACGAGCAAGGTATGTTGCATTCTTATCAAGCGCTAAATTATTTATATCAAGGCAGTTTAGAGGGCGCTTTGGTTGAAGTGCGCAGAGCTAATTTAGTGCAAGAACGTGCATTAAAAACTAATCAAGCTGAACTCTACAAAGCTGAAGAAGAAATGGCCGAAAAAGGCATCAACAGTAATAAATTATATGAGAACTTCCCATCAATGGATAACCTGATTGGCGATCTAAAAAACAGTTTTCAAAATGCTTATACTTTTTATCTTTCGGGTTTATTGTATGAAACAGCTAAAAAGTTTGATGATGCCTATATTGACTATAAGCGAGCACTAGAAATATATCCCAATAATACGTTTGTGCAACAAGATGTCTTGCGATTAGCTAATAAGCTAAATATGAATGAAGAACTTGCCCGCTTTGAGCAAAGGTTTGGTCGATATCAAGGGCAAAATAAAATAAACACAGGTCAAATAGTTGTTATTTTTGAACAAGGAATTGTTAGTGCAAAAGAAGAGGCAAGTTTAAATTTACCTATCTTTAATACTCGCTCAGATTTTAAATTTTTCACTTTTGCTTTACCTGTTTATCGAGGGCGCTTACCGGCATTAATACCTTTGAGTATCAGTATTGATGAAAAAAGTTACCTTTCGCAAGAAATTGTCAGGCTTCAGTCTTTAGCAAGCAAAGACTTAAAAGAAAAATTGCCGGGTTTGGTAACAAGACAAGCGATACGTTTAGTCGCCAAAGAGCAGATACGTCAGAATTTGAGCAAGTCGGGTGGCGATGTCGGTAATATTTTAGCCAGCCTTTATAATATTGCTTCAGAAAAAGCCGATACTCGCAGTTGGTCAAGTTTGCCCGATAATGTGCAAATAATGAGGTTGGATAATGTTGTGGTAGGTCAGAAAAAATTGATGATTTCATATGCTGGTAAACAGCAGATCGTTGACATTGACGTAGCAGAAAATAGAACAACGCTCATTAATTTTACCGCTCTGGGTAACTTTACCGGTTATCAAACTATAAATTTGTAAGGATAAAAATATGCATTATTTTATAAGAATTTCAGCTATTACCGTGTTCAGCTCAATATTTTTTCTGGGTTGCGCTGCGCCAATAACCTCGGGTATCGGCACCAGTGCGATGACACAAGGTGATGAGTTTTCGAAGCATTTAGAGGTCCATAACCCTAAATTAGCACAACAGCTAAAAATTATTGATGTAAAATCAAGAAAAACCAATGGTTTACTAGAAATAAACCTACAGCTTAACAGTACCTATAAAAAGTCATTGAAATTGCAATACCACTTTAACTGGTTTGATGCGCAAGGATTTGTGATTGAATCACGAAAAACACCCTGGAAGCCACTTGAATTACATGGTTTTCAGTCAACAAGCTTAAGTGGACTCGCACCGAATGAACAGGTTGCTTCGTTCACTGTTTATGTGAGAGAAATCCCAGAAAAAGCTTATAGATATTAAATATTAAATATTAAATATTAAAATTTATTACGTTATATATTAAGGAAGTACTTATGAAAAAATTAATGATTGCTACTACTGTTGGTTTAGCTATTACCCTTGTGGCGGGTTGTGCACAAAAGTCAGTTGTTCGCTACGGTGATGCGACAGCGGTTGAGACGACCGATATTAACTTTGGCTCTACTGACTTACAAAAAGTTGCTGGAGAAATGACTGACTCGCTATTATTGTCGCCAGTTGTAGGTACGTTAACGCAAAATAAACGTCCGATCATGTTCGTTGAGCGCCTAAAAAATAAAACCAGCGAACATATTGATACTGAATCAATTACTGATTCAATTTCCACAAAGTTACTACGTTCAGGCAAGTTTCGCTTTGTTGATATGGCGCGAGTAGAAGCGGCTCGTGAACAAATAAAATTTCAACAAGACAGTGGTATGGTTGACACCAATAAAGCTGTGCAATTTGGTAAGCAAGTTGGCGCTGAGTATATGCTTTATGGGAACTTATCAAGTATTGTAAAATCTAACAAAGACAAGTCTGATGTCTATTATAAATTTACACTACGTTTAATGGATTTAGAAAGTGGCTTAGTTGAATGGGCTGACGAAACTGAAATTCGCAAAACTAAAGTTAAAGCATCAGTGGGTTGGTAAGAGCTGATATTCAATATTTAGGGGGAGATCATGAAAACAAAGCTATTTTCTTGTTTGTGCCTATTAACGATTTTATTAAGTCCAGTAGTGAATGCGCAATATGACAGAAATAAAGCCGTACCTGTCGAAAAAGTTCTCTTTGGAAAAGTACAATCGGTTAGAAATATTACTGAAGTAGAACTTATCGAAGATAAAGACAAAGGCTGGAAAGTTTTTGGTGGTGCGCTTATTGGTGGTGCGGTTGGCAATCAATTTGGTAGTGGTAGTGGCCGAGATGTTGCTACTGTCCTTGGTGCTTTATTAGGCGGTTCTATGGCCAATAATAAAAACCCACAATACCACCGTAAGACGCTTCATTTAGTTGAATTAATGATAAAAACTGACCAGGGTAAGGAGTTTATGGTCATACAATACTTAGACTCAAGAATGATTTTTCAACGTAATGACGCTATCCGCCTCATTTATTTGGAAAATGGCTCTGTTCGGCTTGATAAACAAATGTAAATATTCAAATAAATATATCAGGCTTGATAAAAAGTGAGTTGGTGTTAGCACCTGCTCATTTTTTTTGTTTAAATAATAACGACTTCGATGTCATTATCCCTATCTTGTTCAATATATAACTGTGCTAGGTCAGCACTGCCGAATGATTTTTTGATTTTTTGATAAGCAATGAATTTTTGTCTTGCGAGTTTGGGGTCTTTACTTTTAAGCAGAAATAACCAAGTTTTTACCAGAGCAGTTGGCATTCTTTTCATATTATTACTCCATTAATAACATTTTGATGGAGTATAGATAATATTAATAAAAAAACGACCTTTATTTTAGAAAAAGGCGCTTAAAGCACGCTAGAGTAGATAAAGAAGTTTTAGCTTGTAGTAAAGTACTTGGCCACTTATCAAGTTAATAACTAAATAGATGAGTATTTATCCCCTTCCTTGATAAGAGACAATATCATCGATATAGCCGCTTTCTACTGTCGTAGAATGAGTTTTTTTCCTCTATCAACAAAAAACCGCTAGATATTGCTATCGAGCGGCGAAAAGTATTTAAAACAAGTTGACGAGCTTTTAGTGTTGAATACCACGTTTGTTTTCTTGCCAGCTTTGTTGTAAACCAAAGGTTTTCATCGCTTGTTCAAGGTTATATTTCTCAACCATTTTTACCACTTGCTCTGAGGTTTGACGTTGCCAAGGGATCTGGTCAAGGTTAGCAATACCTAAAATAGTTGCCCCCATAATAGCGGCGTTCAATTTTAATTGTTGTTGGTCTACTTTTTCAAAGGTATCTGATTGAGCATGATAATTAGATGCATAGTTAGCGTCTGCTTGGTTAGCCACAAGGTTTGCGATACCTTGCATCATAAAGTCATAATTGTCAGTGCCAACAACCGGATCGATTATTTGGCTAAATGAACCCAATTCAGTGTCGGGATGCAAAACACTGTCGATGGTTGCTCTAATTTCTTCACGACCATTAATAAAAAAACCAGTAATAGCACCGGTGCCAATGTCTATGGTTGCGGCTAAGACATGATTATCTAACTCGTCTCTATGTGTTTGAGTGTACCCCCAAGAACCGTACATACCTTGTTCTTCGCCGTTAAAGAGTACAAAGCGAATAGTACGCTTAGGTGTTATAGCAAGCTTAGTGATTTGACGAGCAAGATCTATCACTAGACTAACATTAGCGCCATTATCAAGAGCGCCAGTACCCAAATCAAAAGAATCAATATGAGCACCAATTAAGACAATCTCATCGGGATAGGTGTCACCTTTTATTTCAGCAACAACATTATTAGCTTGATAAGGCTTTTCACCTAATATATTTATTTTCGCTGTTAATTTTAGTGATTCACCTGAGTTCAGTAGGCGTTGAGTGCGAAGGGCACTTTCCCTTTCCATAACAACAATGGCTAATTTATTATCAACCCCTGAGCTAGGTAAGTGGCGGTACAAGAGGTTTTTTGGCCGAGAAGACATATAAATAATACCTGTGGCTTTGACCGCTAACGCTTGTTCTTCGATGATGACCGCATTGTTATACTCTTGAAAAAGGCCTGAGATGCCGCGTTCATCATCCAAAATATCGGTTTCAATAAGTAGCCACTTATCTGCTAAGTAATTGTCAATATTCATTTTTTCAAAATCTGCCACGCTACCTTTATTCAGATTGACGATTTTAGCGCTCAGGCCTCGATAATGGGTTTTTTTAGTAAAAGGCATAGCAACAATACGAGGTGAAAAATTTATTTGGCTATTAAAGACTTTAGCGCTAATCGTTTTCTCAGACCAAGCTCTTGGCATAGTAAAACTTTCTTTTTTAGCGGTAACACCCGCTTCATGAAATTTTTTCAGCGCCCAGTTAACCGATTTTTTATTTGCCTGAGTACCTGTTAAGCGAGCGCCTATTTCATCCGTTAGTTGCTTCAAGTCTGAAATAACTGGGGTGGGCGCCTTTAATGTGGCAATTAAGTTCTCAATGTCGCTATTAAAAATAGAGGTCGCGTAAGCACAATTGATTAAAAAAGCTGGCATAAGCAGCAAAGGAATAATTTTCATTATATTATTTTCTTTTATTGTTTTAACTATACATAACGCTTGGGGAATAATCAGTCAAGTTTGTTTTCAATAAAATATTATTAAGAGAAAAAATAAAAAGTTAACATCTTAAAGTAACTAGATAGAGATCAGTTAGATATAAGAATTTCTTTAATGATTTATTAAAACTTTACCCGTGAATTTTTAATATAAATCAGTGGTGAAGCTATCAATTAAATTACAACTCATTTTTAGAGTGACTTTATTTATCAATGTGTTGCTAAAAGTTTACAGAAAAAGTAAACCTTTTAAATTTGTTTACTATTTTTGGTATGAATTCTATACGTTTAGGCTAATGTTAGTTTGTTCAGTTTAACTTAAGTTACGTTTAGTTAAGGATATTACGAAGTTGTACTTGAGTGATCAGTGTTAAGGAATTAGCTGAATAATTATAAAAATAAATATAATTAACTAAAGGATAATATTATGACAAAAGCATCCCCAATAGCGAAAGCTATCAAATACGCACTGCTTGCTGGTGTATCTACTTCAATGTTATCAATGCCTGTTTTTGCTGAAGAAGTTGGCGCAGAAAAAGAAGTTGAACGAATTTCCGTTACGGGTTCACGCTTAAAAAAAGCAGAATTTTCAAATGCTTCACCTATCCATGTCATCACGGCTGAAGATGCAATGAAAGCTGGCGTTAGAACAGTCGCTGATTTATTACAAAATACATCAATGGCAAATGGTCAACAATTTGATGGTTCATATAACTCTAACTCTGGTGGCTCTAATGCATCAGAGGCACCGCCAAGTGGTGGTGTCGGTTCATCTAATGTTGGTTTACGTGGTTTAGGCCCAGAGCGAACTCTTATTCTTATTAATGGTCGACGATTGGGCTCATCAGGTGTGCGAGGTGCTCCATCACAACCTGATTTAAGTTTGATCCCGGTTAATATGGTGCAGCGTATTGAAGTGATCACCGAAGGAGCTTCATCTATCTACGGCGCCGATGCTGTTGCGGGTGTTATTAATATTATTCTCAAAGAAAGTTTTGATGGTTTTGAAGTTTCAGCAAATATTTCTGATACGCAACACGGTGGGGGCGCTACAAAAGATTTCTCATTTATTACTGGTTTTGAAGGTAAAAAATCAAAATTCACCCTCTCTGCATCTTATTATGAGCGCGATCGCATCGCCGTAAAAGACCGTACCGATTGTATTCGTAAAATATTTGAAGACGACAACGGCAAAAGAACCTCGGTGTGCTCAAGCCGCTTTTGGGATAATTCTATCTTAGATATTACCGGTTACAATGCTGATGATCCAAACGCGCCAGTGATGACCTATCCGCATCCATCAGGTATTGGTTTTTTTACCACCCCTGGCTCATCTGATGTTGGTATTCCGGGTTTTAGTTCGGCTTTTGGTTTACCCATTCCAAATGATCCTAACATTGATATTACCAGTTCAGATCAATTTAACCGCCGTATATACTCACCGGCACATTCTGATGCTGTTGACCGTATGGAAGCCGATTTAATTCAACCAGTAACTCGTTTTACTCTGGCGGTAAATGGTAGCTACTCACCTGATTTTTTTGGTGGTGATGAAGAAATATTTTACGAAGGTTATTATTTCCATCGTAACCTAACCAGCTTAGCTTCTACTGAACAAATTTATCCAACAATAGCTGCTAATATCCCCCATGAAGATGCTAATGGTAATTTAGTCACTAACCCCGATGGCTCATTAAATTTAGTTGATAACCCACTAAACCCATTTCCAGATTATGATGTTTCTCACATCATGACTTTAGAAGACTTACCACAAAAACGAGAGGTTGAATTAAATCACTTCCGCTTTGTTACTGGTTTACGTGGTGACTTTACCAGTGACTGGCTATCTAATAAGGGCTGGAGTTATGAGGTGTTTGTTTCATACGACCGCGGTGTTGGTGATCAAACTCAACCCGTAATGAATGAAACTAACCTAGCATTAAGTTTAGGGACATTGCGTCTAGACAATGCCGGTAACCCTATTTGTGGAATTAATGCCCCAGCTGGTATTGGTTTTATTACTGCCAATGAATGTGTTCCTGTCGACTTTTTTGCAGAATCTATCTTTAATGGCGGCAGCTACGGTGGCGGTACATTCGCTACACAAGCAGAAAAAGACTTTTTAATCGGTACGCGTATTAATACAACAACTGTTCAGCAATCAATGCTCTCAGGTTTTGTTACCGGTGACGTCTTTGACTTTGAAAAAGGTGCGGCTGCAACCGTTGCCATGGGACTTGAGTACAGAAAAGATCGCATAGATTCTGCGGGTGATATGCTAGGTTCAACAGGGTTAGTCGCGGCAGAGAATCCTTTAACAGAAGGAGCAACCGTTGGCTCTCGTGATGTGAGTGATGTTTTTGCGGAGATATCATTACCGATTGCGGTCGATCAAAACTGGGCAAATTTATTTGAAGTTGAAGCGGCACTTCGTTATACCGATGAGTCTAACTTTGGCAGTGAATTAACCAATCGTGCACGTGTTACCTACAAGCCTTCTGAAACTTTACTATTTAGCACCTCGTATGGTACCTCTTTTCGAGCACCAAATTTACGAGAGCAATTTCTTGCTAACCAATTTGGAGGTGTAAGTGGTAGTGCTGATCCTTGTATGGTCTCTGAATCTTTAACGACAAATAGCCAATATGATCCCTCTAAAGAAAATCGCTCACAAACAATTTTAGATAACTGTAGTGCTCAAGGTGCTGACTTTACTCAAATTGGTTTGAGTGGCGTACCCAGTATCCCAACCTCTTCAAGCGGTAATGCTAAAGACCTAAAACCTGAAACATCAGAAAATTTTACGGCAACATTTAAGTGGACACCGGTGTTTGAAGGGGATTACGAGTTTAACTTTGGGGTTACTTACTTCAGCTTAGTGGTTGAAGATACTATTCGAACAATTAGTGCGGCGACTATTTTAAAGCGTTGTTTTGATTCTCCTAATATGGAAAGCTCATTTTGCCCTCGTATTTCAAGAAACAGTGGTAATGCACCCGTGATTAATTTTCCAAATTTAATTGATACCTCGTTTATTAATATTGGTGAAGAGACCTCGAAAGGTGTTGATGTTAATACACGGTTCGTGACTAACTTTGATAATGTAAGAATGACATGGGACAACCAATATACCTTACAAACTGAACGAGAAGTCACTATATTCAAAGGCGAATCATCTGAGGACTTGTTAGAAGATTTTGGTACGCCAGAGCATCGTTTAGTGTCAACCTTGAATTTTTCAATGGATGAATGGAACTGGATGATCATGGCAAATTATATGTCGGGTACTCAATCAGCTGATGATGTCAGAGATACGGCTAAATGTGATGTCTTTATTAAAAATGAAGACTTAGTTGGTAAGCCGCAAACGGTACCTGTTTGTTCTGCCGATAGTGCGGTTTATGTTAATACATCAGTCACTTATACCGGTGATGACTTTTTAGTGACAGCAGGTATGAAAAATGTCTTTGATAAAGCGCCAGAGTTAGTGGATTTAACTGCTGGCTCGAACCGTGGCAACATGGTGACTTCATCGGGATATGATTTATATGGACGTAGCTTTTTCTTAAATGCTTCGTATCGCTTTTAGTCATTTAAGTAGTCATATTTAAGCAAGTCGATAAAGGGCGATACGAGAGTACCGCTCTTTTTATTCAGGCACTTGTTTGCTACGAATCAAGTTAAGCAGATAACCTTTGTTATTGCCTAAGCCTATAATCTTAAGCTTTATTCGCATTTAAATCATGGCTAGTTGTTAGTAAGGATAAACGCTATCAACTTGTTTTTTTGCATTAAAACGCTAATTTTTTATCATCGGTTCAGGTACACTACCTTTGATAATAATATGACAAAAGGTGAGCTACTTGCAAAAAATCCTTATTTTTGGCAATGCTGCAGCAGGTAAGTCGACTTTAGCTAAAAAAATAGCGGCAAAACAAGGCTTAGCACATTTAGATCTTGATACGCTCGCCTGGCTGGCAACATCTCCACCGCAAAGAAAATGCCTGTCAGATTCAGCCATTGCAATTGACACATTTACTCAACAACATGAAAATTGGGTAATAGAAGGATGCTACAGTGACTTACTAGAGCTACTGATTAATAATAATGCAGTAGACCATGACAACGTTAACAAGAAAGCGTTTGCTAACGAAATTATCTACTTAGATATAACGATTAATACATGCATTACCCATGCTGAAAATCGTCCGTGGGAAGCGCATAAATATCCATCAAAGCAAGCTCAGGATGATAATTTAGCCATGCTAATCGATTGGATAAAGGCTTATGATACACGCACCGATACTTTTTCAAAGCTAGCTCACCAGCAACTTTATACTCGCTTTGTCGGTAAGAAAAAAACCATAAAAACCCATGAAAAATAACTCACACCTAGGTTTAAAACCTTAAGATAACTTTATGAAATTTCGTATTCTCCATACTTCTGACTGGCATCTAGGCCAAAATTTTTACGGTAAAAGTCGTGCTGCAGAGCATCAAAATTTTTTAAATTGGTTACTCACACAAGTTAGTGAACATGACATTGATGCAGTGATTGTTGCGGGTGATATTTTTGATACCGGCACGCCACCTAGCTATGCCCGAGAAATGTATTTTGATTTTATTGTTAATATGCATGAAAAAAACTGCCAATTAATCATTCTGGCCGGTAACCATGACTCTGTTGCCATGCTTGGTGAGTCGAAGCAGTTATTGTCACATCTATCATGTCAGGTGATCACCAGTGTTAGCGATAAGATAAATCAGCAAGTCATTACGCTTAACAATAAACAAGGTCAACCAGGGGCGATATTGTGTGCTATTCCTTTTATCCGCCCGCGCGATATTATTAGCAGCAGTGCGGGGCAATCTGTTAAAGATAAACAACAGTCATTGCAGCAAGCGATTAGTGAACACTATCAAACACTATTTACCCAAGCAGAAGTTATTTCTTCAGTAAATGATGAAAAAAAATTACCGGTTATTGCCACTGGGCATCTAACCACCGTTGGTGTGACCAGTAGTGAGTCGGTGCGCGATATTTATATTGGCACCTTGGAAGCTTTCCCTGCCAATGCTTTTCCGCAAGCCGATTACATAGCGCTTGGCCATATCCATCGCAGTCAACGGGTTGCTAAATCTGAGCATATTCGTTATTGCGGATCGCCAATAGCCTTAAGCTTTGATGAAGCAAGTCAAACTAAAAAAGTCTTAATCGCAGAATTTGAACAAGCAAAACTGAGTCAGGTTATTGAACAAGATATTCCCTGTTTTCAACCTTTATTGATGGTAAAAAGTAAATTAGAACAGCTCAGTGATGATATCAATAAGCTGGTTAGCGAGCTCAATAGTTCGAAGACCTCATTAGAGAAAGAACAAAAAATTTGGCTTGATATTGAGATTAACAGTGCTGAATATTTACAAGATTTAACCCCTCGCATTGAAGCGCTTGTCAAAGAACTACCGGTAGAGGTCTTGTTGGTGCGACGCAGTAAAACATCTAGGCAGTCGATGCCAGAAAGCCAAAAGAAAATTACCTTAAATGAATTATCTTTAGCCGAGGTGTTCTCAACGCGATTACAGCAAGAAAATTGGCAAACAGATACAGAGATAAGCCAAAAAGATCGACTTGAAAAAATGTTTGCGCAAACGCTAGAGCAAGTGCAACAGCAAAATACCACAGGCGAAAAACACAGTGAAAAATCTCAAGTTGCAGGTGAAATTAAGTGAGAATATTAAGTTTACGATTTGAAAATATCAACTCACTTAAAGGTGCGTGGAAAATTGATTTTAGCCAAGTACCTTTTGACAATAGTGGCTTGTTCGCCATTACAGGACCAACAGGCGCTGGAAAAACCACCATATTAGATGCTATTTGCTTGGCGCTTTACCATCAAACACCCCGTCTAAATATTTCAGATAAGCAAAACCAATTAATGACCCGCCATACGGCGAGTTGTTTAGCTGAAGTTGAATTTGAAGTAAAAGGTAAAGCTTATCGAGCTTTTTGGAGTCAACGACGCGCTAAAAATAGTGTTGAAGGGAATTTACAGAAACCGATTGCGGAACTTGCCGAGATTTCAATGTCGACAGCACAGAATGATCAAATAATAGCAACAAAAGTCTCGCAAGTGCGCAATGAAATAGCCAGTTTAACCGGTTTAGATTTTTCTCGTTTTACCAAATCTATGATGCTTTCACAGGGACAGTTTGCCGCTTTTTTAAATGCCCCCAGCAACGAACGAGCTGAACTTTTAGAAGAGTTAACCGGTACTGAAATTTATGGGCAGGTTTCACAGCAAGTCTATCTGAACCATAAAAATGCCAGTAACGACTTAAAAATATTACAAGCACAGAGTCAAGGTACCGTTATATTATCGGCAGAAGAATTAACCTCGTTGACTCAACAACTTGCAACGCTTGGTGATGATGAACAACGAGTGGCCACTGAACATGATTTGTGGCAAAAAGCACATCTTTGGCAACAAAAGTCGCTTGAAAACCATAACAGTATTAATGTGGTTAACAACCAACTTGAGTGTGTAGCACAAAAAGAGCGCGACGCCGAAGATGACTTACGCTTATTGGCTTTAGCTAAGCCGGCTGAGAAATTGCGACCTGTTTTCGAGCAATATCAGCAAAAAATACAATTACAAAAATCATTAGTGGTCAGTAACAATGAACTTTTAATTAGTTGTAAAAATATCGAACAGCAAACAACTATCGCTCAGCAAGCCTATGAAGCCTTAACGAAAGAGCAGGGCATTCAATATTTAGCCGATCAACGCATTGAAAATCTGATCATTGAAGAAGTGATCCCCCTGGATAACAAAATCTTTCATTGGGTTAAACAAAAAGAAGAATCAGCCAATAAATTAGTTGAGTTAGCTAGTGCTCAACAATTATCAAAAAATAATTGTGACAAGTTAGCTAACGAGCAAGAACAACATCAAGTACAGTTTATTAAAAATGAAGGCTTTATTAGCAATAATCAGATATTGAAACTTTTGCCCGAGAAGCTGCCATTATGGCAAAGTCAGTATCAATATTTATCGCTCACTGAAGATGAAGTGCAGCAAATCCTGAGTGACCAAAAAAGCTTACATTTACAACGTCAACAATTAAATGTTCAACAAGAAACCCAGCAAAATTTGATCAATAAACAGCAAAGTGTGCAAGATGGTCTTATTGAGCGATTTGAACAATATCAACAAGAAATAACCGACGTCCTAGCGCAAGTGTCGATGAATGACCGATCAGCTTTACAAAACAAGATACAACAACGACAGGGGCAAATTGCTGAGCAAATAACTGCCCTTGAAAGCGCTCGTCGCTTTAACTTTTTATCAAACGAAGTCGCTAATGCTAGTGCCGATAACGCAGAAAAAAAACAGCAATATCAACGCGTTTCTGAACAAGTACTTGAATTAAGAAACCAATATCGACAAGTGCAGATAAGGCGTGATGATGTCATGCTTATTGTCGATCAACAAAAAACTATTTTATCGTTAAATGAACATCGTAAAAATCTTCAGCCCGAGCAAGCGTGTCCATTATGTGGTTCAAATGAGCATCCGGCTATTGACGAATATTCATCATTAGCCGAGGGGGAATCGTCTGAGTACCAGCAAAGGTTTGATCAGTTAACGCAACAATTAAAACAATTAGAGCAGCAAGGCAAGGCTCAAGCAGAAATACAAGCTCAGCTTAAGGCGGAACTTGGCGTTGCCGATAAACAACAAGAAGAAAAATTAACAGAGCAACAAGTTTTATTCAGTCAATGGCACTCAAAAGCACAGCCACTCGATCTAGATTGTCCAATAGCAGATTTGGCCTTTATTGAGTCTTTTATTGGCGAGCGAGAAAATAAGCTAGAAAATTTTGTTAACACAAACGTTAGGCTTCAAAAGGCTGAACAACATTTACAGCAGTGCCAGCAGCAATTAGTCGCTGCTGAAAAAGATAAATCAACGCTTGAAAACCAAGCTTTACTGCTGATAAATAATCAAGAAAATGTCCAAATAAGTTTGCAACAATTAACGGTTCTTCTCACACAAAAGCAAAAAATTAAGGCCGAAGGGCTTACTGCTTTTAAAGCCGATATTACCGCCATCGCCAAGCAGGTAAATACCGAGCAAAGTAGCGTATCATTTGCAGCGTTGTTTAACGAAAACACTGAAACGCTAACCAGTAATGAAATTTTTTCTACTTGGTTTACTGAAATAAGCGAACAAGTAAAACACTATCAACTGACGTTGCAACAACAAGAACAGTTCTTGCAGGTCATTACAGGGTTAAAGCAACAGTTGGCTGTTGCACAAATACACCACAATGGCCTCAATGACGACCACGCGCAAGTTAGTCAAACTCACGGGCAAGTGATTAGTGAACTTAAACAAGCTCAACAGCAACGCTTTACTCTTTTTGAAGAAAAAACCATTAGCCAAGTCAGAGCGGATATCACCACTAAGCGTAATGCGGTAGCTGATGAGCTTGATAAATTACAACAAACTTTTCAGCAATGCATGCAAACGCACCAACACCAACAAGGTCTTTTAAAAAGCGCTGAACAGCAATTAACACAGCTTAATGAAGAAGTTGAATTATTGACTTCAGCGTGGCAAAACGCCTTATCTAAAAGTGATTTTTCGCAAGAAGTTGATTTTATCAATGCGTTATTACCCCCTGATAAACAAGATGTGTTTCAGCAAGTGTCAGACAGTATTACCCTTGAAAAACAGCGTTCACAAACACTACTTGAACAATATCAGCAACAACTTCAACAATTGACTTTTGAGCAAGCTGCGATTCAACAAGCAGGTGTTACTGATTTTAGCACCTTGGCGATCACGGAAAAATTGGCAGCATGTAAAGAGCAATTGAAACAAGCGCAGATACAACTAGGACAATTAGGGCAAACATTAAAACAAGACGACATTCAACGCCAACAACAACAAGGTTTACTTGAAAAAATAACGGCTTTACAAAAAGATGTCGATGATTTAGCCCATTTAAATGGCTTAATTGGTTCGGCAGATGGCGCGAAATTTAGAAAGTTTGCTCAAGGATTAACGCTCGCTCATCTCGTTTATTTAGCGAATCAACAGCTCGAGCGCTTACATGCTCGTTATCAACTTAAGTGCCAACAATCGGAGGCATTAACCCTTGAAGTCCTTGATACATGGCAAGCAGATAGCGTACGGGACACCAAAACACTTTCTGGCGGTGAGAGTTTTTTAGTGAGTTTGGCGTTGGCGTTAGCTTTGTCTGATTTGGTCAGCGCCAAAACCAGTATCGACTCTCTTTTTCTTGATGAAGGTTTTGGCACACTTGATAACGATACACTCGAAGTGGCACTTGATGCGTTAGACAGTTTAAATGCTAGTGGCAAAATGATTGGTGTCATAAGTCATGTAGATACGCTTAAAGAACGTATTCCTGTGCAAATAAAAGTTAAAAAATGCAGTGGCTTAGGTGTAAGCGAGCTAGAGAGTCAGTTTAGATTTTAGTCGACAAGGGGTAGGTAAGAGTAGGTTATTAAATAGTCATTAACCTACTCTTGCTTATTTTTACGGTGCTAAGAACCTTCAACGAAAGGAGGTGCTGTTCTCGCAGGTATGTTGCTTAGTGCTTCTAAACTTTCAACTTTTAATAATAATTTTTTATTCTGCTCACTGAGTTGAGTAACACGGCTCGCCAGGGCTATTTGCTGTTTATCACGACGTTGAGAGTTTGACTCTATAGCGGATAACTCCAGCGATAAATTTTTAATATTTTCAGTCAACTTTTCTTTTAGCGCGTCTATTGAGAACTCAGTAGCTACTTGCTTATTATTGACCTCGTTTACTGTGGCGTTTGTTGCCACAAGTGTTTTACCTTGAGTTACCGATAAGTCAGTCAATAATTTATTGTCTTTTTGTAAAGTCTTAATTTCAGATTGGTTTCTTCGCCAAGCAGAAGCCCAGAGCTTGTCCATTTCTTCCCACAGTTTATCACTGGTCTTGCCGAGTGTTTCTATGCGTACTTTCATCTCTACTGCAGATTCACCCATTTCTTCGCCTGTAGCGGAAAGTTGGTGCTCTAAGTCGGCAATACGTTGCTCTGCTGAAGCTATAATGGCATTTGTTTTAATATTTTCTTGATAAAGCCAATAGCCAGCACCCGCAATAAATAAATAGATAAAAATAATAGCCGCTTTAGCTATTTTTATTGGTGGTGAACTAGGTGTTTTATGTGGCTTTACTATTTTAGGCTGAGGTGATGTATTATCAACCGAATTAGCTGAAGCGGGAGAATAAGTTCGAGTATTTTTGAATGCCTCGACCTGATCTTTATCAGGCGTGATACTCGGCATGTTATGGTCGATTTGCTTGGTCAAAATATTTTCCTGTTAGTACTATTTATATCATTTTTATCTTATTGGTTATTCTACACAATTATAATTCTATGTATTCAAATTAATATTATTATTTTGATGAGATAAAAAATTGAAAAAAAAACCAATAAGTCAGACTTATCGGTTTTATAATATTTTAAGGATAAATGCTAGTAACTATCGTTATGAACACTCATTACCGCTCGACCTGAAGGGTCAGCATTATTTTGAAAACTTTCATCCCATGCTAATGCTTCTTCAGTACTACAGGCAACAGATTTACCACCAATAACACAGTCGGCTGCTGAGGAAAGTGGAAACTTATCTTCAAAAACAGTACGATAAAAGTAGGCTTCTTTACTGTCTGGTGTATTCACTGGAAATTTAAAGTTAGCCGTTGCAAGTTGCTGATCGGTCACTTGAGACTCAACATGCGCTTTTAAGCCGTCAATCCAAGAATAACCAACGCCATCAGAAAACTGCTCTTTTTGACGCCACAAGATCTCTTTAGGCAAATAACCTTCAAACGACTCACGTAAAATCGCTTTTTCCATTTTTCCATTGCCACACATTTTATCTTCTGGGTTGATGCGCATGGCAACATCCATAAAGTTTTTATCTAAAAATGGCACTCGGGCTTCAATACCCCAAGCTGACATAGATTTATTGGCACGTAAGCAATCAAACTTATGTAATCTGTCTAACTTGCGGTTAAGTTCTTCATGAAACTCTTGTGCGTTAGGCGCCTTATGGAAATATAAGTAACCACCAAAAATTTCATCAGCGCCTTCACCTGAAAGTACCATTTTTATACCCATGGCTTTAATTTTACGCGCCATTAAGTACATAGGGGTAGAAGCTCGAATAGTGGTGACGTCATAAGTCTCTAAGTGATAGATAACTTCTTGTAAGGCATCTATACCTTCTTGCTCAGTAAACACCACGCTGTGATGAATAGTGCCTATGCTGTCTGCTACTGTTTTCGCGGCAATTAAATCTGGTGAGCCTTCAAGACCACAAGCAAAGGAGTGAACCTTTGGCCACCAAGCTTCAGCTAAGTCATTATCTTCAATACGGCGAGCGGCAAATTTTTGCGTTATAGCCGATATTAGCGATGAATCTAAACCACCCGATAATAAAACACCATAAGGTACATCAGTCATTAAATGACTTTTAACCGACTCTTCTAGCGCTTCACGAATTTTTGTTTTACTGGTGGTATTATCTTTAATCGCAGAATATTGTTGCCAGTTACGTTTATAATACTTTTGTAATTTGCCAACACGACTGTCAAGAATATGGCCAGGAGGAAACTCACTCACTGTTTTACAAATAGGCATCAATGCTTTCATTTCAGAGGCAACATAAAAGTTACCGTCTTCATCATAGCCAGTGTAAAGTGGGATAATACCGATATGATCGCGTGCTATAAGGTAAGAGTTATCAGTTTCGTTGTATAAACAAAAAGCAAACATGCCTTGAAGTTTATCAATAAATTCGACGCCAAATTCTTTATATAGTGGCAGAATAATTTCACAATCTGAGCCAGTTTGAAATTGGTAATCTACCGTTAAGTTTCCTGCTAGGGCTTTATGGTTATAAATTTCACCATTTACAGCGAGAATGTTTGTTTTGTCTTCGTTATATAATGGTTGAGCACCATGCTCAGTATCAACAATTGATAAACGTTCATGCACTAAAATAGCATGTTCGCTGCTGTAAATACCGGACCAATCAGGACCACGGTGACGTAATAAACGAGAATATTCTAGGGCTTTCGGACGAAGAGCGTCTGCACCTGTTTTTATATCTAATATACCAAAGATCGAACACATTGAAGCGCTACTCCTTTAAATTATTAACAAATTTTGAGGTACGTATAAAATTAATCGTTTATACGATAGGGCCACTGTGACAGCTATAAAAATATTATCAAGTGCTATTTTGCTGAATAACTTATATATGGTTATAAATAGCCATTTTTAATGTAAAAAAACGCTAAAGACTGCAGTCAATAGCGTTTTATTAACCATCAAATGTTATTGATTAAATATTGTTAGTCACATCAACCGACAATTTTATCATTTGACCAGGTTGTAAATATTTTTTGCGATTTAAACTGTTCCAGCGTTCAATATCACTAATTGAGACCCTAAATTTATTGGCAATACGTGCGAAAGAATCACCACGTCTTACCTTGTAGGTGATATTTCGCATGATTGCCTGCTCTGGCGGCTGGTAAGACGTTGTGCTGGCTAAATTGTCTTTAACCACAGCGCTTTTCTGCCAAATAACCAGTTTCTGGCCAAGTTTTAAAACATCGCGTGGCGCCATACCGTTCCATTTTGCAATACTTCGGCTACTGACCTTATAGGTTTGTCCTATATCCCATAAAGTATCGCCTGCTACGACAAGGTGTGTTGTTTTCTCTCCACTTCGTTGACGGTTTTTAGTTGTCGCCGTCCGTTGCTTTTGAGAAAAAACATAACTGTCGAGCGACTGCGTCGCTACAGGAATTAATAAATGTTTGCCCGCACGAATTTGTGTGCCTCTAATATTATTAACCTGTTTAATTAACTTGATATCAGTATTAAATTTATGGGCAATTTCACCTAAGTTATCACCTTCTTTAATTTTATAACGTTGCCATGCTAAACGATCTTCTTGGGGAAGTTCAGCAAGCTTCTTCACAAAATTAGCGACTTTATGGTTTGGTATCAATAAACTGTGAGGGCCATCAGGGTCAGTTGCCCAACGATTAAATCCAGGATTTAAGCGCTGTAGTTCAGCCAAAGATAAATCAGCTAACTTAGCCGCTTTTGCTAAATCTAACTGCGATCCTATATCAATATTGGTGATCTGACTCTTGTTTTCAATTTCGTAAAGTTTAATATTGAAATCTTCAGGACGTTTTATTACATCGGCCAACGCAAGTAATTTTGGTACGTAAGCTCTAGTTTCTCTGGGTAAATCTAAAGACCAAAAATCTGTTGGTAAATTCTTACGAGCATTTTTCTTCATTGCGCGTTTTACGCGACCTTCACCAGAATTATACGCAGCGAGTGCTAATAACCAGTCGCCATCAAAAAATTTGTTTAAATATTTTAAATATTGAATCGCACCTTGTGTTGATGCAATGACATCACGGCGTCCGTCATACCACCAGTTCTGCTTCATATTGAATCGCTTGCCGGTTCCTGGAACAAATTGCCACATACCTGAAGCACGACCATGAGAGTATGCAAAGGGATCAAAAGCACTTTCAACTATAGGTAAAAGCGCTATTTCTAGCGGCATATCATTTTTTTCAAGTTCTTGCACAATATAAAAAATAAAGGGCTCAGCACGTTTTGCTACGCGGTCAAGATATTCAGGATGTTTTACAAACCAATTGCGTTGCTGCGTAAGGCGTTTATCTTCTGGAATTTCAAAGGTAAATTTAGTGCGAATACGTTGCCAGATATCATCGGATACATAAATATCATCAACAATTTCTGGGTCAGTTAAGGTAAATTCTACATCCGCAACCGGATGAATAATGTCAATGTTTTCATCGGCTAATATCGCCTGATTAATTTCAGCAGTGCTAGCGATCATCCGTTGGTCAATATCTGTTGCTTGAGCGCCATCACTATTTTGCACTGACGTCGCTTGACAACCCATTAGCATGACAGAGAAAGCAACAGAAAATGATAGCGGTAGAGCTTTTGCAAAAGTATATTTTTTAGCAGGTGATTTGTTTGATGTTTTTAAGATAAATTTCATGTAGGCACTATATTATTTTACTTAAGGTTAGTTTCACTTATTTAGCCTGCTTATTCAAGCGTGGCTAATACATTAGTCAAAGTGTTCTCGGCTTAGAATTCATTCTTCCACTGCCTAATAACGGTGAAAGTTGCTAAGGTATTTATTGAGTTTTTACCACTATAATCAACAGCGCTTTCGATGATTTCTTGTTGTTGGCAACGTAAAAACGGATTGATTTTTTTCTCAAGTAAAATAGAACTAGGGATGGTGGGAATATTTTTTGCTCGTCGTTCTACTACTTGATTGTAATAGTGAACGAGTTCAGCGTTATTTGGCTCAACCGCTAAAGCAAACTTTAAATTGGCTAAAGTGTATTCGTGCGCGCAGTAAACATGTGTTCGATCGGGTAAGTCGGTTAAACGGGTTAAAGCGCTCAACATCTGTTTTGGTGACCCTTCAAATATCCGCCCACAGCCGCCTGAGAATAAAGTATCACCACAAAAAACAGCATCACCAGTGTAATAACCGATATGATCTAAGGTGTGCCCAGCGAGATCAATGACTTCAAAAGAAGTTTCAAGCGCAGGAATTTCGATTATTTGCTTAGCGACTACCCGTACATCAACATTGGTTATCTTTTCATTTTCAGGCGCGTAAACAGTAAGTGGCCAGTTCTTATTTTTACAGTAGCTCTTTAACTCAGCAACACCACCGGTATGATCAGCATGATGATGGGTGATTAAAATAGCGCATAGCTGTAAATTATTTTCCTCTAAATAAGTAATGCAAGGTTTAGCATCTCCGGGATCGACCAGAGCAACGGGTTTTAGCGTTTTATTATCGGTCACGTTTACTTCATGAGAGGTTATTGCCCAAAAATAATTGTCGGTAAAAGCGGGGATTGCCGTAATCAAAATTGGCTTTAGTGTTTGACTTTGCACGTTAAATCGTCCTCAATGAAGGTAAAGTAAGTAGTATACCCGTAAACGAACTAAAAAGGCGTATCTAACTGATGAAACCTGCTTTGGGCTATCGACAACCCCATTACCCAAAATCTTGGCAAGCTTTACCAAACGGCGAGGTCATTGTTAAAGAAATTGAACAAGTGTTAGCGCCGTGGTGGCCAAAATTTTTTGGTTATCATCTATTAAAAATTGGTGCACTCAGTGGTCATATTGACAGCTCAGGCTGTACAATTAAACATCAAATAAATTTAGTCGAGCGAAAACAAACCGGCGATATTATTGCTGATGTAGATGATTTACCCTTTTTAGAACATAGCATTGATGTTTGTTTACTTAGTCACGCCTTAGAATTTTCACTTGACCCTCACCATGTAGTGCGAGAAGCAAACCGAGTATTGATCCCTAATGGTTACTTAGTTATTACTGGTTTTAACCCTTTTAGTTTAGCGGGACTTAATAAATTTATTCCTTATCGTAAACATAACACTCCGTGGAACGAACGTTTTTTTTCGGCAATGCGAGTGAAAGATTGGCTGCATTTAATGGGCTATGAAATATTAGTTGATGAAAAAGTTATTTATTCTTCTTTATCGGGACGTTTAAGCCAAGGTAAAATTGTTCAACTTTGGCAAAAAATTGCCAGTGACTTCTTACCTAACTTAGGGTCTATCTATGTCTTAGTGGCCAAAAAACGTGTCCACCCGTTAACACCTATTAAGCCTAAATGGGCGATAAGGCCGAAGTTTAAACAGGTAGAAGTGCCTAGTATGAATTCATCACATAAAATTAACTAACTTTTAAGTTCCTAACAAAGAGAATACAGTAATGATCCATCGTAATGATTTAGAGCAGCACCTAAATGCCTTGCTAAAGCCTGAACAAATTAAAGACTTTTGTCCTAATGGTTTACAAGTTCAGGGTAGTGATCAAATCCATAAAATTGTCACGGGCGTAACCGCAACACAAGCGTTAATTGCCAGAGCTATTGATGAAAAAGCAGATGCTTTAGTGGTACACCATGGTTTTTTTTGGAAAAATGAATCTTATGTTATTCGTGGCATGAAATATCAACGAATTAAGGCGCTGCTTGATCACAATATAAGTTTATTTGCCTACCATTTGCCGCTTGATATTCATCCGGTATTAGGAAATAACGCTCAGCTTGCTCAATTATTTGAAATAAATAATGTCCAACCTCTAGAAGTTGGCAATCCTTTAAGTGTCGCTGTACGTGGTGAGTTCTCACATCATATTTCAGGTGATGAACTGAGTACACGTATCTCCCAGCAACTATCGAGAAATTGCTTGCATATTACACCACCGTCTAATAAAAAAATAAAAACAGTTGCTTGGTGCAGTGGTGGCGGACAAAATTATATCGAGCTTGCTGCAGAGCAGGGCATTGACGCATTTATTAGTGGCGAAATTTCAGAGCAAACGACCCATGTTGCAACAGAAATGGATATTCATTTTTTTGCTGCTGGCCATCATGCAACCGAGCGTTATGGCGCTAAAGCGTTGGCAAAACATCTTGAAAAAGAATTATCAATACCGACAGTTTTTATTGATATTGATAACCCTGCGTAGAGAATATACCCAGCCGTAATGATTAAACCCTACGTCATCCAGAATGCACCCCATTCGACATATGAACCCCCGAACGTCATATGACTCTCCATCCGTCATATGACCCCCCTTCCGTCATCCTGAATTTATTTCAGTATCAGTATGGCGGCGGAGAATACAAAGACCAGATACTGAAACGAGTTCAGCATGACGGGCGAAGAACATAAAGCCCAGATACTGAATGCACCTCAAGCGTCATATGAGCCCCCATCCGTCATCCTGAATTTATTTCAGGATCTCGTATTTCATAGCACAAAGAGCAGATACAGAAACCGTCATGCTGAATTTATTTCAGGATCTCGTATTTCATGGCACAAAGAGCAGATACAGAAACCGTCATGCTGAATTTATTTCAGGATCTCGTATTTGATAGCACAAAGACCAGATACTGAAACGAGTTCAGTATGACGGCGAGAATACAAAGCCCAAATACTGAAACCGTCATGCGTAATATAAGCCGCTACTAGCTCTTTAACCACTGAACCACGCGGCCTATGCTCTCATACCAGGCATGAGTTGTTTGTTCTAAATTTTTTGGCTTAGGGATATAATCTTGCCAATATTTTTCGTCATTCATTCCTTTGGTCCATTTACCTGCGGGGGCGGCGATGGGGTTAATACCTTCTAGTTGGAAGTACTTAATTGCACGCGGCATGTGGTCAGAATTAGTTACTAAGACAACGTTTTTTCCACTGACCCTTGGCGCCATTAATTGTGCTTCTTCTTCGGTATCTTGCGCAAATCCCTCAACAATTATTTTTCTCTCAGCAACACCCAACAGCATCGCGGCTTGCTTAACCTTCTCGGCATTACTTGTTTCGTCATTGCCGGCATAACCTGAGGTAATTAAGTGCGCTTCAGGGTGAATACGCAGGATACGCATCGCTTCAACGAGTCGTTGCAACGAACAAACACCTAATTCGCTAGTCGCTGGTAATTGAGCATCTGTGGTGTGCTTGCAGCCTAAAATGATAATATAATCAACAGGTTTACTTGAACGTGTGAACGCGGAGTATTGGCTTTCTAGCGGCGCCATAACTAGATTAGCAACCGGACCTAATGAACCTAGCGTTAATAATAAGGTCGCCAAGATTAAGCAGCTATAACTGAATCTCTTTTTATATTGATAAAAAATAATAGCTAATACCAATAATAGTATGACGATACTTAACGGCATGATCAGCGCGCTAATAATTTTTTTAAGTAAAAATAGATCCATAGTAATTAATCTTAGCTCGTTGTATATTTGAAAAATTATTCGAGATTATAATCATCATTGATGGATATACCAAGTGAAGTCATTGATTGATCACCTAGTGAGAGTTTACATGTCATATTGTTATGAGGTTGCCGTATTTTCTGTTAGTAAAGAAAATCAACAAAGAGTGATTGAATTAAGTCAGTTATTGTTTGAAGAAATGAACAAGGAAAGAGCCGTCTTAATATCACATCGTATATTAAGTAAGACCGATAATGATGAAGAAATTTGTTGGCAATTAGTTTGGTTAGATGAAGCAGCGGTTGAAGAAAATGCTAAAAAGTGGGCTACTTTTCCTAGCAGTGCAGAGCTAGAGTCACTGGTTGGAGCACGGCTTTATTACGGACATTTTTTAGCGATTTAAATTTAGGGTAAGCGACTAAAAAAAGCGAAGCAAGTTATGCTTCGCTTAGCTATTCTTTAAATTAAGCTTGTTAACATTTCGGCATTATATTCAACCAAATCTTCACCCACTCGCACTTTAGCGACGTAATCAGCATTAGCAATAAAAGGTCGTCCGATTGCGACTAAGTCAAACTTATTATCGGCAATGGCATTACTGGCAGTATCTGGAGTATAACTGCCTACACCCACTAATGTTTTAGTGTAGTTGGCGCGGATATAACTTGATGCTTGGCCATCTAAATAATCAAAGACCATAGAATCATCAAAAATACCTAAGTGTAAAAATGCCAGATCACGCTGTTCAAGTTCAGTCAGTAAGTGATCAAATACTTGGCGGTCTCTTGCATCCCCAGACATGAAGAAATAGGCACCTGGGCTTATTCTTAATGCCGTTCTATCTTTACCAATGCTGGCAATAACCGCATCAACAACCGCTAACGGAAAACGTGTCATGTTTTCTGGTGTTTCGCCGTATTCATCGGTGCGACGGTTGCTGTCGTAATGAAGGAACTGGTCAATTAAATAGCCGTTAGCACCATGAATCTCGACACCGTCAAAACCTGCTTCGATAGCATTTTTTGCCGCTTGAGCAAAGTCTGCTATTAACTGCTCAATCTCTTGATGAGTAACAGCTCTTGGCACTTGATAGTTTAAATCACGCATTCTCGGTACTGTGCCTTCAACACCTACTGCCGATGGCGCTAAAACGTCACTAGAGCCATTATTATTGTGCTCAAAGAAGTGAGGATGAGCAACTCGGCCGGTGTGCCAAAGTTGAGCAAATATTTTACCGCCCTTATCGTGAACTGTCTTGGTGACAAATTTCCAAGCATTGACTTGTTCTTGGGTAAATAAGCCCGGTGTATTTGGATTACCTTGACCATCAGGACGGATTATCGTTGCTTCAGAAATGATTAAACCGGCTTCTGCTCTGCGGCCATAATATTCGGCCATTGCTACCGTAGGCACTAAGTTATCATCGGCCATACAGCGGGTTAATGGCGCCATTAATATACGGTTATTTAAAGTGATGGTGTCATTTAGTGCATAAGGTTGGAATAAATTATCAGTCATTAATTATCTCTATTAATTGATTTCTTTCTTGAATATTCGTTCAAGATAACGTTATTTGAACAATCATTCAAGTATTATTTTTGAATGATTGTTCAAAATTAAGTATCATGTCGTTATCTAGTAGATAAATGAAAAGTGGTGATCATGAGAAATGCTGAGTTCGACCGAGAAAAAGTGCTAAGAGCAGCGATGAGCTTATTTATGGAAAAAGGCTATAGCAAGACAAGTATGCCTGATTTAAAAAAAGTGACAGGTTTACATCCAGGTTCAATTTATTGTGCATTTGAGAATAAACGCGGTTTACTGTTAGCCGCTATCGCCCAGTATAAAGCTGACCGTAATGCCGAATTTTCACAGTTTTTTTTAAGTGACGAAACCATTCTTGCACAATTAAAAAAATATTTAGACCATATGGTCAATGAATGTGTCAGCGGTGATCCCGCGAAAGGCTGCTTATTTATTAAAACCCTTTACGAGTCAACAGAAGAAGATCAAGAAGTACAAGCCGTTATTGCCGACAATGTTTTACAATGGCAACAAGCGCTAGCTGATAAGTTTTTGCAAGCACAAGCAGCGAAAGAATTATCATTAAATAAAAAGAGTGAACACTTAGCGCAATTTTTAATCATGGGGATTTATGGTTTACGCACTTTTGCTCAATCAAATCCAGATCCAGAGACATTAAAAGCGTTAGCAGAGCAATTATTTAACAGTATTGATAATTAACCGGTCGTTAACTGTAAAGCCGCTATAATAGCCTTATTATTGCAGTTTTTTTCATGGAGTTTTGTATGCGTTTATTTTTATTAGCTTTTTCTATTATCACGGTACTCTCAGGGTGTGGTAAAGAAGAGCAGCCTTTTGAAGAAGTTATTCGTCCTATTGCATGGCAAGAAGTTCAGCAAACCTCATTTGACCAAGTGCGTCGTTTGTCTGGCACTATTTACCCGGTTGAAGAAGCTAATTTAAGTTTTGAGGTTGGTGGAAAAATACAATGGATAAAAGTAAAACTCGGTGATGAAGTTAAGCGAGGCGATGCCCTAGCGCGTTTAGACCAACGAAACTTTAATTTGAGTCGTCAATCAGCACAAGCAAACCTACAAAAAAGCTATGCCGCACTATCTGAAACTGAAAATGAATATAAACGTTACGCCGAGTTATCAGCCAAAGGTTTAGTGTCAAAGTCTGGCTTTGATAATGCCAAAGCAGCTTTTGAGTCAGCAAGCAGTGCCGTAAACATTGCTAAAACTCAACTTGATATCGCCAATAAAGATTTAAGTGATTCAATATTAACGGCCCCTTACAATGGTAAAATAACGAAACGTCTTAGCGAACCTTCTATGCAAATTTCTCCGGGCCAAGCCATTTTTCAAATTGAAGGTGACGATGGTTTAGAGGTGCAAGTCATGGTCCCCGAAACGATGATCAGAGATTTATCTAAAGGAAGCGAAATTGATATTCATTATCCCGCGTTTCCCGGCTTAAACAGTAAAGGCACAATCGCAGAAATTAGTTCGCGCGCCGCTACAGCTAATGCATTTCCGGTGACTATTCTTATTAATTCTGAAACAAAAAATTTGCGAGCAGGCATGACAGCCGAAGTTGACTTTACCTTTCAAGGTATTGGACGAACGGGTTATCAAGGTAAAGCTTTTCGTCTCCCTATTGCAGCACTGGCAGCAGATGAAGGACAAAAGTCGTATGTATTTGTTTATAACGTTGAACAACAAATTTTACAAAAACGTATGGTGCAAACAGAAAGTATTTTAAACAATGAAGTCTTGGTTTCTGCTGGCTTATCGTCAGGAGAAATTATTGCGATTGCCGGTGTCTCGTTTTTACGTGATGGCCAGTCGGTTCGGTTGCTTGATAAGCATGTAAAGCGTTTTAATTAATCACGTTCCCGTATAACTTGAAATTTAGAGACTTTTATGAATTTAACTAAAATTGCTTTTACCTACCGAAAGTCCATTTTAATGGTACTTGCCTTATTATTGATCAACGGTGTTTTTGCTTATTTAACCTTACCAGCACAAGAAAACCCAACAATAACTATACGTAAAGCCATTGTTACCACTTCATACCCAGGCATGGCCCCCGAACGTGTTGAACAATTAATCACGCGTGCCATTGAAAAAGAAATTAGAAAAATTCCTGAAGTTGAAAAACTTACATCGACCTCAATGACGGGACAATCGGTCATTCATGTTGAAATTTACGATCGCTATTTTAATTTAGATAATATTTGGCAAGACTTACGTAATAAAGTTAAACAAGCGCAATTGAATTTGCCAGAAGGGACTAGTCCTCCTTTTGTTAATGACTCATTTGGTGACGTATCTGTTGTCACTTTAGCCTTAACCGCTGACGGTTTTGACTTAGGTGAAATGTATGATATTTCTAAACATATTCGTGACAATTTATACAGTGTTGCCGGTACTAAAAAGGTTGATATTATCGGCGTTCAAGCTGAGCGAATATACCTTGAAGTAAAAACAGCTAAACTCGCTCAATTGGGTATTTCACCGCGTAGCATTATTAGTGAACTACAAAATCAAAATATTATTAGTCCAGGTGGACAAATCGATACGGGTTTACGTTCCATCGTGGTTGAGCCAACGGGTAATTTTTCTTCACTGGAAGAAATAGGTAATACTCATATTAGGATCACCGGGACTGACGATACCATCGCGTTAAAAGATATTGTTAGCCTGCGCCGAGGCTTTATTGATCCGCCAGATAAACCTGCCTACTTTAATGGCGAGCCCGCTATTATGTTTGGGGTTTCCATGCTGCAAAAATATAACTTATTGGAATATGCGCCAAGAGTTAAAAATATGGTCACCAATATTGAAAATACTTTACCGATTGGTTACAAAATCAATATTGCAACTTATCAAGCGGATCAAGTACAGAAATCTATTGAAGGGGTCTCAATCAATGTAATACAAACACTGGTGATTGTATTATTGGTTGTTATTTACTTTTTAGGTTTACGTACCGGTTTAATTGTTGGCTCAATTGTACCTTTTGTGATGCTAACCACATTAGCTATTATGAAGTTCTCTGGTATGACGTTAGAGAAAATGAGCTTAGCAACACTTATCATTGCCTTGGGTTTATTGGTTGATAATGGCATTGTTATCGCTGAAGACTTTAAACGAAGAATTGAACAAGGTATAGACCGCTTTGATGCCATGTGCCAGGGCGGTAAAGAACTTGCCATGCCATTACTCAGTTCATCGGTAACCACGATTTTATTTTTCTTACCCTTAATGCTTGCCGAGCATGTGGCGGGTGAATTCACCCGCTCAGTTTCCCTGGTTATACTGATAACGTTGATGACCAGTTGGGTTTTAGCTTTATGTGTTACTCCAACGCTTTGTTATTTCTTTATCAAAGCTGAAAATAAGGGGTCGGCAACAACAGATAAACCCACTGAAAATTCAACGAAATTCTATCAAATATATGAAAAATTTCTTCATTGGGTTTTAGCACATAAAGCCATTTTTATGACCTTGATGGTCGTCACCTTAATCGTATCTTTAAGTGGCTTTGGCTTACTAAAAAAACAATTCTTTCCTGACTCTGACCGAACTCAGGTGATGATGTACATTGACCTACCTAATGGGACTTCGGCAAGAGAAACTAATCGTCAAATGCAAGAGGTGTTTACTTGGTTAGATGATAAGACGAGTTTTCCTGAGATCAGTAACTATTCGGGGTATTCTGGTTTTAACGGACCGCGTTTTGTATTAACACTTAATCCAGAAGATCCCGCTAATAATAAAGGGTTTGTCGTCATTAATGTTAAAGATGAGACAAAAATTAATACTTTTGTTAATAAATTACATAACGGTATTATTGAAAACTTCCCCAATGTGTCTGGACGCGTTAAGCGGATGTTTGCGGGCCCTTCAGATTCAAGCACAATAAGTATTCAAGTAAAAGGTCCTGATAAAGACATTTTATATGAAAAAGCTAAAGAAATCATGAGCGTTTTACAAGCGGTCCCTCATACTAAAAATGTGCGTACCGATTGGGAAAATCGTATTGTTAAGATGCAAGTTAAAATTGATCAACATCGTGCCCGTCGAGCCGGTGTTACCTCTTCTGACGTAGCTACCGCCTTACAAGGCTACTTTAGCGGCGCTAATGTTACTGAATATCGTGATGGCGATGATATTATTCCCGTGGTGTTTCGCGCAGAAGAAGAAGAGCGTTTTAATCTAGATAGGCTGCGTACCGTTTCAATATTTTCTAATCAAACTGGATCATCAGTGCCCTTATTTCAAGTGGCAGACTTTATTCCAGTTAATCAGTATGCAAAAATTCAACGTGAGAACATGTTTACCACTATCACGATTGAAGCCAGTAATACCCAAATGACAGCGGAAGATCTAAAGGGGGTTATTGACGGCGATATTCAAGCATTAAAAAAAGATTTACCCGTTAACCATTTAATTGAATACGACGGTGTTATTGTCCAGTCTAAAGAAGCGCAACAAGCTCTTGGGGCTAGTATGCCGATGGTTATTGGTTTGGTGCTAATTTTATTGGTTATGCAATTTAATTCATTCCGCCGAGCGTCAATTATTGTGCTGACTATTCCCTTATCACTGATAGGGACGGTTGTTGGTTTATTAGTCATGAATGCGCCTTTTGGATTTATGGTCACCTTAGGTATTTATAGTTTGGCAGGTATTATTATTAATAATGCGATTGTCTTAATTGACCGAATTGAAATTGAACGAGCCACAGGGCAAAGTGACTATCAAGCCATTGTTAATTCGTGTTTAACACGGTTACGCCCAATAACGATGACAACCGTTACCACTATTATGGGGTTATTACCGTTATTGATAGACCCAATGTCAATGTTTTATGGTATGGCAACCGTATTAGCATTCGGCTTAGGCGTTGGCACAATTTTAACCTTAGCGGTTGTACCTGTTTTATATGCCAGTTTCTTTAAGATCAGTCGATGCTAGTTCATGTACTGTTAGTTGAAGATGATCTTGATTTAGCGACAACAATTATTGATTATCTTGAATTAGAAGGCATAACCTGTGATCACGCAGCTAACGGTATTGCTGGCTTAGCATTACTCAGTAATCACCACTTTGATGTGATGATCCTCGATGTGAATATGCCGCGCATGGACGGTTTAACCGTCTGCAAAAAAATGCGCGAGCAAGGAAATAGTACAGCGATTTTGATGTTGACCGCTCGAGATACCTTAGATGATAAACTGGCTGGCTTTGCGGCAGGATCAGATGATTACTTGGTTAAACCGTTTGAAATGCAAGAGCTGATTGCCCGTATTCAGGTGTTAGCAAATCGCCGCAGTGGTCAAACAAACCGATTATCACTGTTCGGTCTTGACGCTGATTTTGGCGCTAAAACATTAAAACGGCAACAACGTACGTTACAATTGTCACCAACAGGTTGGAAAATCCTTGAAGTATTGATGCGAAAATCACCTGAGGTTGTTTCAAAAAGACAACTGTTACAAGCTGTTTGGGGTAATGAACAACCAGACAGTGATAGTTTGAAAGTCCATTTGTTTAAATTGAGACAACAAGTCGATACCATCAATGAAAGTAAGCTTATTCATACGGTGGCGGGACAAGGTTTTGTTTTTCGTGCATGATGAGATTAATGAACATTATAATAGCGACTTTATAGTTAATAATTGATATGAGTAAAACTAAGAAAAAACCACAAACCCTTCGTCGATACGTCTTAAAAGTACAAAGCATGATTGCCTTAATTATCGTGCTTAGTTACACCTTAGTGATTAACTTTTATTTTATTCATGGGCTTGATGAAGCTAACTTTCAGGATCTTCATTTAGAAAGTAATGATTTTGCACGTCAATATCAAAAAAACATCGATCATCCATTGCCTAATAACATTCACTTCCAAGGTTTCTTAGATTGGAAAAGTCTTCCCGTCGAAATACGAGAGCATTTTGCTGCCTTTGAAAATGTAAAAAAAATGGCGATGGATAACATTAGACTTTTCAGTGAAGACACTTTTATTTCATGGCCAGAGCAGGCTATATTTGTTATTGCACAGCCCTTATTTGATGGTAAAATTTTTTATTTAGTACGAAAAATAAATATTAAACAATATGATGCCTTAAGCCAAATGGGTATCAGTAAAATGTTCCAGCTAACGTGGCCAATCGCATTGATTTTTTTATTAGTGATGCATTTTTCTGTCCAGTTATTGCTTAAACGAACGTTAACACCCTTTTACCGTATTGGTGATTGGGTTGAAAGTTTAACCCTTGAAAATGTTGAGCAAGACACACCAAACTTTGAATTCTATGAATTAACAGCGATTGCAGTTCAACAACAAAAAGCGCTATTAAGGCTCAGTGCTATGCTTGGTAAAGAACAAGATTTTTTACGCCATGCAAGTCATGAATTACGAACCCCAATAGCGGTTGTTAAAAGTAACAGTGAATTATTAACCCGAATATTCTCTAGCGAAAATAATAAAGACAAAGGTGAACAGTCTTTAGCCCGAATCAGTAGGGCAGCACTCAATATGCAACACACCACAGAAACACTATTATGGCTCAGCCAGGAACACTCTATAGAACAAAGCAATCAACAAACATTGGCTTTAGTCGAAATAGACTTAAACTTGATGATTAACAACTTGGTTGAAGATAACGCGTACTTGTTACAAAGTAAAAAAGTTAAAATAACACTTAAATTGACGCCTACTCATATTAAGGTACTTGAAACACCTTGTCGCTTGA
This sequence comes from Colwellia sp. BRX10-1, assembly GCF_014077545.1. Taxonomy (NCBI): domain Bacteria; kingdom Pseudomonadati; phylum Pseudomonadota; class Gammaproteobacteria; order Alteromonadales; family Colwelliaceae; genus Colwellia; species Colwellia sp. BRX10-1. The sequence continues at coordinate 57,938 of NZ_JACGWC010000011.1, read as the reverse complement.
TCCTCAACAACTTAATTCGCAATGCATTTCAATATACAGCGGAAGGCGAAGTTATTATTCAATGTAGCCAAGGCCTAGTTATCGTTGAAAATATTAATATAAGTGAAGGTGACTTTGATCACAGTGGTGCTGATTACGGCTATGGTTTAGGTTTAAGGTTAGTTGATAAAATCGTCAATAAAATGCATTGGTCATATCAAAATAATGATGCAAGTGGTGGCCGTAAAGCGACTGTTGATTTTCGAACCTCTATTTAACTAACTAACAAACTAACAAACTAACAAACTAACTTCATCTTTATCGAGATAGGTTAATATCTTGGCATTTTAGATAAATGGCCTCTAGGGAAAATCACACAAACTTATCACACCCTATTCATCGCGGAGTTGATGACTAGATAATAACATCGATATCGACTAACTATTATTAATGCAAACTAACATAAAGTAGCATTAATACAGCAATTACCTAATACCAATATGACTTAAATAACTCATCTGCTAACATTTATTGCCGTAATCACCATACAAGTTCTTCACCATCAATGAGTTGAGTTAGCTCATCTACTTATTAATATCAGTAAAATATTGTTATTAAGCGATCAGTGACTATAATTTTATAGATATCTTTTATAGGATTAACTTAATGAAAAAACATTTAATATTAGCAACAACCTTACTAACATTATCTTCATCTGCGCTCGCTGACTGGTCATCAACCGTTACAGTAGCAAGTGATTATCTTTTTAATGGGGTAAGTCAAACGGATGAAGGTCCTGCACTTCAAGGTAGTCTTGATTGGTCTGGTGCGGGAGGTTGGTATGCGGGTGGTTGGGCGTCAAATGTTGATTTTGGTGATGATACGAATATAGAAGCAGATGTTTATCTCGGTTATTACACAGCGGTAAATGATAACGTTAATCTTGATGTTGGCGTTGCTCAATATACTTATAACGGCGCAAGCTATAGTTCTGACGGTAACTATACTGAGATATATACTAAATGGAATTTCGGCGCTACCGATTTAAACTTTTGGTATGCTTGGGATTACTTTGGAACAGGGGCAGGTCATTACATTGTTATGTTAAATCATACCTTTACCATTAATGATGAGTTAACTTTATTAGTGGGTATTGACAGGTCGAGTAGTTTAGATGATGACAAATGGCAATGGGAGCCCGGTAGTGACAGTTATAACCACTGGCAAGTCACCAGTAACTTTAGTACCAATGGTTTTGATTTTTCATTAGGGCTGCACGGCACTGATTTAGATACTTATGGCGATACCACACTATTGCTTACCGTTGCTCGTACATTTCAGTTTTAGGAGATAGCCATGTTTAATAAAGTCATAAAAATTATATTAATTTTGTCTTTTAGCACACCCGCATTTAGCGACACCGTCCATCTAACCTCGTTAACTTGGCCGCCATATTCAGGAAAGGCTTTAAATGAGCAAGGTGCTTCAGTTGCTGTAGCTAAAGCAGCGTTTAAGGCAATGGGACATGAGTTGAAGGTTGATTTTTTCCCTTGGAGTCGTGCTGTAAAACTTGCATCGGAACCAGACTCAAAATATGCAGGTTATTTTCCTGAGTATTACTATGAGTCAAATGAGTTTTCATTTTCTAATCCGATGGGGAAGGGCCCTTTAGGGTTAATTGAAAACAAGAAAAAACCCATAGCATGGACTGCGGTTAAAGATTTAACGCAATATAAAATTGGCGTAGTTCAAGATTATGTTAATACAGCTGAAGTTGATGCATTAATTACTAGTGGCGAAATAAAAGCGCAAACCGCTACCTCTGATGAAACCAACATTCGTAAAGTTGCGGGTGGTCGAATCGATGCTGCTGTTATCGATACCAATGTTTTCAGCTACTTACTAGCAAATAGCAAAGACTTAGAAAAGGCGCAAGAACAAGTGCAAATGAATGCTAAGTTGTTGACAGAAAAGGAATTGTTCGTAGCCTTTAAAAAGAGTACCGAAGGTGAGAAATGGTTAGCTATCTATAATGAAGGTTTAAAGAAGATTGATATTACGGCAGTGATGAAAAAATATTTGAATGAATAGGACCTTATGTCAATTATACATAAAGAATAGTTTTTCAGGCTAACTCAATAGATTGCTGTATTTACGCACTTTGTTATTAATGAATATGATAACAGTTGATTAAAAGCAGATGTGCGTAATTCATTCAACTATACATTACACAAGGTTAATACGATGAAACTAGTTATTGGTTTACTTACTATTGCTATTTCACTGCCAGCATCTGCAGCGACAGTTACTATTCGTGCGGATGACTGGTTTCCGATGAATGGCGATCCAAATGGTGACAAGCAAGGCTATATGATTGATATGGCTACAGCAATTTTTACAGCAGCAGGACATACTGTTGATTATAAGGTAATGCCATGGGAAAGGGCGATAAACTCGGTTCGTGAAGGTAAGTTTGACTGCGTTGTCGGAGCGTATCCTGAAGATGCACCCGATTTTATTTTTCCTTCTTTGAATTGGGGAATGGATGGTACGGGATATTATGTTAATAATGCATCAACTTGGACATTTACCGGTTTTGATTCGCTATTAACTCAGAAAGTAGGTGTCATTAGTGGTTATGCTTATGGCGAAGAGTTTGACGCGTTAATAAAAAGTCGACCCGATGTTTTTAAAGATGTTTCAGGAACTGATGCTTTGGAAAAAAACTTTAAAAAACTCGTTAATAATCGAATTGATGTTGTCGTTGAATCGGTTTCAGTCGCGAATGCAAAGTTAAAAGAACTTGGTTTTAATGAAGCACTAAAAAGCGCAGGGACTAACGCTGAGAAAGCACCGATTTACATTGCTTGTTCACCTGCAAAGCCGACCAGTAAAATGTACATTGAATTAATCGAGAAAGGTACAGAAACACTTAGAGCATCTGGACAGCTAAAAGATATTCTAAATAAATATGGTCTACAAGACTGGCAGTAAAAAGGTATAAAAATAATATGAACGTTACTAAATCTATATCATTTAAACTTATTTTTTCAGCATTGATTATTGTCACCACACTCGTCATTTCTTTTGGTGTGTATGATTATATGGCACAAAGTAATTTACTGAAAAATAAGCAAATAAATCAACTTTCTTTGGTCGAATCTCGATTAAAACTTAATTTGCCTTCTGCTGTTTGGAATTATGAAGAAGATCAAATGAAGGGTATTTTAAACTCGGAACAACAATCAGAAGACATCGCTTTAATAGAAATAACCAATGAAGATAAAAAAACAATATCTCAATCAAAAGGAAAGAAAACAAACGAAGCGATCACTTTTAAGTTACAACATATTGAGGACGGTCAAAGTACCAGTGTTGGTAATGTTACTTTGTTTATCGATAGTTCTTCAATAGATCTCGAATTGTCATCTTTAGCTTCTCGCATCATTGTTAAAGGAGTATTGCTTGACGTATTTTTAATTTCAGCGATCTACTTTTTATTCGCTAAACTAGTGACGCAGCCTTTAAGTGAAGTTGCCAATGCTTTAGAGAATATTGCGCGTGGAGAAGGCGACCTAACGCAGCGACTACGCGTTAAACGTGAAGACGAAATAGGCCTTGTTGCAGAGTCATTCAACGTCTTTGTAGATAAAATTCAATTACTTGTTCAATCTATTCAATTGTCGGTAAAGCAGACTTCAGAGGTGTCACAAAATGTATATCAAGCTTCTGAGGCCAGTCGTGGGCATTTAGAAAATCAACAGTCTGAAACGGATCAGGTGGCTACCGCCATCACTGAAATGTCTGCGTCAGCAAAAGAAATTGCTAATAATGTTCAGTTAACTGCAGGCTCAGCAGAGCAAGCAAATCAAGATGCACGAGCAGTATCCGCTATTATTAAAGAGTCTATTGAGTCAATAAATGGCTTATCTGATCACCTTAATGAAGCCACTAAGGTAGTTGGTGCACTTGAGGATGATGTTAAAGGCATTGTTTCAGTCTTAGATGTCATTCGCGGAATTGCCGAACAAACAAACTTATTGGCGTTAAACGCTGCCATTGAAGCGGCTCGTGCTGGAGAGCAAGGGCGTGGTTTTGCTGTGGTTGCAGATGAAGTTAGGGCTTTGGCCAGTCGAACTCAAGAAAGCACTGCACAAATTCAGCAGACCATTGAACGTTTACAATCAGGTGCTAAATCAGCGGTTCATGTTATGGAAGATAGTCAGGTTAAAAGTAAGGCGTCAGTTGAAAATGCACTCAGTTCAGGTGAGTCTATTAGTAGCATTTTAAGCTCTACAGAACAAATTACTGAAATGGCAACGCAAATAGCCTCTGCGGTTGAAGAACAAAGTACTGTTGCAGAAGAGTTAAGCAGCAACGTTAATAGAATTGTTAGCGCAGGTCATAGCAGTTTAGAACAATTAAATGCGATGACAAAAAATTCTCAACTTATGCAAAGTTCTTCAGATGAGCTCAATAAATTAACGCAACAATTTAAAGCTTAACGTAAGGCATTAAATTTTTAGGTACGTATATTTACCGGTATGTGATTCTTTTACTGATAGACTTTACTTATCTATTTAAAAGGGGGGAACTTTAAATAACTATGGAGTTCTCCTTCGCTCTTAGAGACGATTAAATGCTGATTATAATTTGCTAACAACAAATTATAATCAGTTTTTTTTAGCTGTATATTTCAGATCAGCGTCATGATTAAAGTGGCGTTATGGATTAGATATGCAGAGACGTACTTAATATACTCAGTTTATAGCTACTACAGTGCGGCAGCGCTTTTTCAATTAAGTGAAAAACAGATGTTGTGTTCACTATGGGTTGATTTTCTTGATTGCTTTAAGTGATTAAAGCCGTTAAAGTTTGCCTAATTCCTACCAGAGTAATATCCCTTAATGCGCAGATCTTCCTACTCGTCACCTGAAAATGCCACCATTAATTGGCGAGTGCTAAAGTCACTTATTCCCTACTTACTCGAATTTAAAGTGCGAATAGGTTTTGCGTTGTTTTGTTTGGTGTTAACTAAACTCGCCAGTGTTTATCTCCCTTTCATCTTAAAAGATATCGTTGACGGACTTGATGCTCAACAAGAAAACAATATTTTCATTGTGCCTTTTGCTTTAGTTGCCGCTTATGGTTTAGTGCGTTTAACTATTGTGCTACTGGCAGAAATACGCGACACCTTATTTGGCCGTGTTACCGAGCGAGCGATCCGCCGCATTGGTTTGAAAGTTTTCGAACACCTCCATCAACTTGACTTAGACTTTCATTTGGACCGCCAGACAGGTGGACTCTCGCGTGACATTGACCGTGGTACGTCTGGGGTTAACTTCTTAATGCGGTTTATGGTTTTTAATATTGTGCCAACCTTACTCGAAATAATTATGGTTATTACCATATTATGGGTGAATTATGGCATTTGGTTTGCGCTGATCACCGGCGTGTCTATTGCCAGCTATATCGCTTACTCGATTTACGCAACAGAATGGCGCACGCGCTACATTAGAGCCGCAAATAAAGCTGACTCATCAAGTAATACTCGCGCAATAGACAGTCTATTAAATTATGAAACGGTTAAATATTTTACTAATGAATCATATGAATCAACAGCTTACGACAGTCAATTAGCTGATTGGGAAAAAGCAAAAATGCAAAACCGTTTGTCACTGTTTGCTTTAAATGGTGGTCAGGCCATTATCGTGTCGTTAGCGATGACGGCAATGTTAGCGTTAGCGGCTTATCAAGTGACTCATCAACAAATGACCTTAGGAGACTTTGTCCTGGTTAATGCTTTTATGATGCAATTGTTTATCCCTTTAAACTTTTTAGGATTTGTTTATCGAGAAATAAAAGGTTCTTTAGCAAATATTGAGCAAATGTTTACCTTGTTGCAAAAAGTACCTAAGGTTGTTGATGCACAAAATGCCAAAGAATTAGCGATAAGCCATGGTGCTATTAAATTTGATAACGTTAGCTTCTTTTATGATGAGCAAAGACCCATTTTAAAAAATGTTTCATTCGAGGTTAAAGCGGGTCAAAAAGTCGCTGTTGTTGGCGAGAGTGGCTCAGGAAAATCGACCTTAGTGAAACTACTTTTTCGTTTTTATGACTGCCAACAAGGCTGTATTAAAATTGACGGCGAAGCAGTTACTGATATTACGCAACATTCCTTGAGAAAGAATATTGGCATCGTGCCACAAGATACGGTGTTATTTAATGAAAGTTTATTTGAAAATGTTAAATATGGCAATGTAAACGCGAGTAATGCACAAGTTGAAGAAGCCGCAAGATTATCGCATTTAAGTCACTTTATTACCTCGTTACCAAAAGGTTTCGATACCGTCGTTGGCGAGCGTGGTTTAAAGCTTTCTGGCGGCGAAAAGCAACGGGTTGCCATTGCCCGGACCATTTTGAAAAATCCTGCTATTTTGGTCTTTGATGAAGCAACGTCGTCACTTGATAGTCACTCAGAGCAAGCTATTTTAAAAGCAATCAAAGAGGTGGCTAAAGATCACACTAGCTTAGTGATAGCTCATCGATTATCAACTATTATTGATGCCGATAATATTATTGTCCTGCACAAAGGGGAAATAATCGAGCAGGGCGATCATCAAACGCTACTCACTAAAAAGGGTCATTACGCAACGATGTGGCAACTGCAACAAAATGCCTGATAAACAAATGTATGCCGTTGAAATTTCACAAACTAAGCAGTGGCTAGAAGAAATAATTATTGGTTTGAATTTTTGCCCTTTTGCAAAAAAAGAGTTTGTTAATAACACGATACATTATCAAGTTTGCCCAGCAAAAAAGGTCGAATCGTCTTTAGCAGAATTAGCCATAGAATTTGAAAGACTTGTCGCTGACCCCAGCATAGAAACGACTTTATTGATTTTTACTGAAGGCTTTAAAGGTTTTGAAAGCTACCTTGATTTACTCGATGAGGCTAATGAATTGTTGTTCACCTTAGGTTATGAAGGTGTCTTTCAACTGGCCAGTTTTCATCCTGATTATTATTTTGAAGGTGAGCCATTCAACGCAGCCTCTAATTATACCAACCGTTCGCCATTACCTACGCTTCATTTAATACGAGAAGCGAGTATGGAAAAGGTACTATCTGTGTATAAAAATCCACAGCAAATACCTGATAATAATATTGCCTTAGCCCAAGAGAAAGGTGCTCATTACTTTCAAAATATATTAAAACGTATTGCTAAATTACACCAATAATTCAGGTGAAAATTTATGCTATTTTCCAATATCAAATCAACTTGCTATAATGTTGAAAAATTTACACAAAGGTAGTCATTTTCGTGGATGAAAAAAAAGTAGTACAAATTGGTGGTAGCATAGAAAAGTCTTTGCAGGGTGAATATACTATTGACGTTTCTTCGGTATTAAAAGAGGCGTGGCAATTAACACTTCGCTCGCGAATCGCTATTAATTTAGGATTACTTTTTACGCTTATTTTGGGGATTGTTGTTTCATTTTTGATCAGTAATACCATGGGTGGTATTGAACAAGTGATTAAAGACCCACAATCAACAACATTATTAAATATTGTTGTCACTATGGTTATCTATCCTTTTTTAGTTGGTGTCGAGATGATGGGCGTTTTTCATGCCGTTGGCTTAAAAACCAATAGTAAATTAATTTTTGCTTTCTTAAAACGAGGCAGTTGGGTTGCTGTTTGTGCGCTGTTAACGTCAGTATTAATAACTTTAGGTATGAGTTTATTTGTTTTTCCAGGTATTTATTTAGCGGTCGCCTTGTCATTAGTACTGCCGCTTGTAGTAGATAAAAAATTATCACCGATAAAAGCTATCACCTTGAGTTTACAAGTTACACGTTTTCAGTGGTTTAAGTTACTCGCTATTTATAGCTTACTCTTTTTAACTTTATTTTTATCTTTAATCCCCTTAGCCATTCTTGCTAAAACACAATTTTCAGTGATTGGTGTTATGCTTTTCTTAGTCGCATTAACATTTATAGCGCCGCTATTTTATAATGTTAAAGGCATTTTATATCGAGAAATTTTTGGCATGCAGTTACAAGCGACGGATGTACCCGCTCAGCAAACGAGTGATACATTTTCAGCGTAAAGCTCTGTGCAAAACCTTATTGTTAACAAAAAGGCTACTATGATCATTCAATATTTGATGAGAACTGTGTTAATAAGTGTATTTTTTCTTGCGCTTATTGCGCCCTTCACTTTTTTAGCGCCAACTTTTGAACTTCCCACGCCGGAAGTAACAAACGTTGTTATCGTTCCTGTGGTCAAGGCGAAAGTAAAAGTGGTTGAGCAACCGCTTCATAACGTTAAGATCCCAAACTTTGCTTCTATAAGCGATGTTAAAACGAAAAAACGTCAGTTTTTCCGTTATATTTATCCAGCAATAGCGCAAGAGAATAGCAATATTCTTATGTTAAGGGCAGAAGTCTCCTTGATGATAGAAACACTTTTCCTCGAGGAAAATCTTTTAGCAGATCAACAAGCTTTGCTTGAGCGATTAATTAAGAAATATAAAGTTAATCAAAAACACTCGCCGCTACAGCAACTTAATGAATTATTGTTGCGTATTGATATTGTGCCTGTTGAACTAGTATTAGTGCAGGCAGCCAATGAATCAGCTTGGGGCACTTCTCGTTTTGCTCGAGTTGGTTTAAACTTTTTTGGTATGTGGTGCTATAAAAAGGGTTGTGGCATGGTGCCAAGAGGAAGAGATGACGGTGCTAAACATGAAGTAGCGGCATTTAATAGTTTAGAGCATGCGGTACAGCGTTATTTACACAATATTAATACAAATCATGCTTATGGTGTTTTTCGTTCAATTAGAGGGCAGTTACGCGCTCAAGAACAACCACTATCGCCACAAATCTTAGCAACAGGATTACTGCGTTATTCTATTAGAGGCACTGATTATGTCTTAGAAATAACAGAAATGATCCGCCATAATAAAGTGTATTTTGATAAAATATTGTCGAAGCCAAAACCTAAGGTTATTTAGGCTCGGCTTATTGTATTACGCGTCAGATAATGATGGCGAGCGATAACATTCATTCTTTTAACTGGTGTTGTTATCGCGCTTAGATACTTGGTATTAATTAAGGTAGATTCTACTTTATTTCTATAATATTCAAACTGTTACTTAATGAAAGTTTGGCTTTTGAATTGTCTTCAATATTGACGTTGTTTGTTAATTGAGCGGCAATAATAGGTTCATCATCAAAAGCGATATCGCCACCATTGATAATGCCTGAATCAGCGTTAATCCCTTTAAAATCAAAAAGTTCACTGTCACACAAATGTGATGGAACCACATTGCGAATGGCAGTAAACATAGATTCAATTCGTCCTGGATGATTAACATTCCAGTCCTGTAACATTTTCTTAATGTTTTGACGTTGTAAATTAGGTTGAGAGCCACATAAATTACAAGGAATAATTGGGAACGCTTTTAGTTGTGCATATTGGATGAGTTCTGCTTCTTTACAAAAAGCTAACGGTCTAATGACGACATGCTCACCATTATCAGAGACCAATTTTGCTGGCATTGATTTTAATTTACCGCCATAAAACATATTTAGCATCAGTGTTTCAACCATGTCATCACGATGATGGCCTAGTGCAATTTTAGTTGCGCCTATTTCTGCCGCGACCTTGTATAAAATAGCTCTGCGTAAACGAGAGCATAAACTGCAGGTGGTCTTCCCCTCAGGTATTTTATCTTTAACAATAGAGTAGGTATCTTCTTGCGCAATTTTATATTCAACACCTAAAGCTTCTAAGTATTCGGGAAGGATATGCTCAGGAAAACCGGGTTGTTTTTGATCAAGATTAACGGCAACGATATCAAAATGAATGGGCGCTGATTCTTTTAACAACATTAAAATAGCCAGTAGGGCGTAACTGTCTTTGCCACCCGATAAGCACACCATTATTTTATCGCCATCTTCTATCATATTATATTGCGCGATAGCTTGGCCAACATGTCGTCTTAAGCGCTTCTCAAGTTTACTCAGCTGTATTTTTTGGCTGGGTGTTAAAGATGTTATTGATGTCGCTGATTGAGCGCTCATAGTGTTTCCTAGAGATATTTGAAATAAAAAGTATGAATTTTACCGCGCGTAGTATAGCAAAAAGCCAAGGAAATCCTCGGCTTTTTAATGGATATTTACATATTTCAATATTAAGCTAATGGCGAGAGGTAACCATCAGGTTTTATCGCTAAGACATCACAGTTAAGGCGGTCAATGACATGCTCTGCAGTATTACCAATAAGTGCCGCTGAAATCCCCGTTCGACCAATAGTACCTAACACAACTAATTCAGCATCAACGTGCTTAGAAATACTTTGAATAACATCTTCAGGTAAACCTTCTTTAACATGGGTATTTTTAAGCGGAATATTAAAGCTATTAGCATGGTCTTTCATCGCACTTTTGTGATGATTAAACATAGTGTCGTTATATTCAGAGGCGTTAAACTCTGGAATTTCAATGGCAATATTTACTGGCGTACCTGGATAAGAATTCACCAAATGAACATTGGCTTTAATCAGTGAAGAAAACACTATTGATTCTTGGGTTAGCTTATTATTAAGCGCTTTGTGCTCATCATCATCGCTACCGATATTGAGTGCGGTAAGTAAATTACCATTGCTTGGCCAGCTATGGTCTTTAACCAGTAATACTGGGCAGGGACATTTCCTTAATATATGCCAATCTGTTGGCGTAAAAATAACCGACTTTAGCTTGTCATGTTGATGGGTGCCTTTGATGACAATATCGAAGTTTTCAGCCAGTACTTTTTTTATGATCTTTTCAAATGGGCGATTATGCCAAATAATACAGGTATCTATGGTTATGTCTTGGTGATCAGTTTCTGAAATCTTTTCGTCTAACCATAGTTTACGATCATTAATAACCGATTGACGCATTGCTTCTCGCTCGTCGCCAGAAAGCATGGTGGTCATTTCATAAGATAAATCATAAATGGTTAAAAATGCAGTGATCTGTCCGCCACTATGTCGTGCTAATTCAATCGCACGTTTCAACGCTTTTTGATTTTCAGTGGTTGGATCAATAACGGCTAATATTTTTTTATACTTATCCATAATATTTACTCCCTAGTTATTAAATAATATTAATAATAGACCATAATTAATAGATATTATTTGCTTTAAATCATAATATTTCAATAAAAAAAATGCTTAACATCTTTAATGTTAAGCATTTATCTATAATTATTTAAAAAAGCGATAAACTACAGTGAAGCACACTCGTTAAGTTTATCCATATTAAGTATTGTGATGAGTTTTCCATCAACTGTGATTAATTCATTTTTTTGAAAACGATTTAATAATCTACTGATGGTTTCAACCGTTAAACCAATATAATTACCAATGTCACTGCGCGTCATCGTTAGGCGAAAATCTGTTAGTGACATACCCCGTGCATGATAGCGACTGGCTAAGGTTGAAATAAAAGTTGCTAAGCGTTGTTCAGCATTTTTGCGGTTAAGTAGCGTTAACATTTCTTGATCTGAGCGGATTTCGGAACTCATCATGCGAAGAATTTGTTTTTTCAACTTAGGCATCGTATTCGATAATGAATCTAAAGTATTGTAAGGTATCTCACAGACCATAGATGTTTCTAAGGCTTTTGCAAAACTAGGGTGCTCTGACTCAGCAATAGCATCAAAACCTAATAAATCACCCGCTAAATGAAAACCGGTAATTTGTTCTTCACCTTGTTCATTTACCGTAAATGTTTTGAATGTTCCAGAGCGAATAGCGTATAAAGCTTGCATTTTGTCGCCATCTTGGAAAATTTGTTCGCCTTTATGAATAGGGCGTTTACGGTCAATAATGCTGTCTAGTGTATCGAGTTCTTTATCATTTAAAGAGAAAGGTAAACACAGCTCGCTGATACTACAGTTTTGACAATGAATATGTTGAGATGTAGAACATGGCTTTTTATACATATTAACCTAAATGAGTTATCCCTAATTTATCGATCATATTAAAACAATTGCTTATATGCAAACATTAAACTGTATATTCCGTATGAAATTATCATTAGCGCCATTATTTTCTTGAATTTCGTATTTGTTACCAACGACTTTATACCAAAAGAGCCAAGCGAAAGACTTAACAAGGCTGGTAAAGTACCTAAACCAAAACTGGTCATAATTAGCGCGCCACTAAGGGCACTTCCACTGGCTAAGGACCAAGTTAATGTTGAGTAGACTAAACCACAAGGTAACCATCCCCAGACTGCTCCTAATGCTAGCGCTTGTTTAGCATTATTAATGGGAATAAACCTTTTACTTAACGGGGATAGATAGCGCCAAAGGAACTTACCCATTTTTTCAACTTTTGATAGCCACATTAACCATTGGCCTAAATACAAGCCTAATAAAATTAAAAATACCGCTGCAAATAACCGTAAAAAACCTAATGGAACGCCAATATTCTTTATTGCAATAGAACTACTAAATCCAACGATTGCCCCAATTAAGCTATAAGAAAAAATTCGGCCAACATTATATGCACCGACCAGCTTAAATTTATCGCTGCCTTTTTGTTGCGGTGATATAGCAGATGTTAACATCGTTGTTATACCACCGCACATACCGATACAATGTCCCGAACCTAACAAGCCGATGATGAATGCCGATAAATAATCTATACTCAACATGGCTGTTATTTACTACCCGTATCATTTTTAGCTGTATTTTCGCTATGGGTTTCAGTGGACTTTTTGGTGGTAGTGTTTTCATCTTCATCAAACAAGATACTCATACCTTGTTTCTCTAAATCATCAAATTGTTCAGTTTTTACTGCCCAAAAAAATAAATAAATGGCGATAGAGGTTAGGATTATCGCTATGGGGATCAAAATATAAATAATGCTCATGGTCTTTATGCTCTATTATAAGTTTGCGTTTACTTTTTTAATAAACGTAACGAGTTAGTGATAACCAATATCGAACTTGCAGACATACCTATAACCGCCATATAGGGGGTAATGTAGCCTGAGACGGCAAGGGGCAATACGATAGCATTATAACCGAATGCCCAAAAATAATTTTGCCAAATAATGCGACGAGTTTTATTGGCGACCTGTATTAATGTTGTTATCGACTTTAAACGATTATTGAGTAAGATAACATCGGCACCACTTTTAGCTATATCGGTGCCACTCCCCATAGCAATCGAGACATGGGCTGCGCCGAATACTGGCGTATCATTGACACCATCGCCGACCATAGCAACGGTTGAGTTTTTAGGCTGATTTTTTATTATCGCCATCTTATTAGCCGCAGTCAAAGTACTATGTATCTCGTCTAAATGTAACAATGCCTGAACTTTTTCACAGCCAGCAGGGTTATCACCCGATAGCATGATGGTATAAATATTACTTTTCTTTAAGTCATCTAACAGCGTTTGGGCATCATTGCGAATTTCATCGCTTAAGTAAAAAGCAGCGACTAATTGGTTGTCTGCTACTAATAGGCAAGAAGCCGTCGCAAATTCTGCCAACATACTTGATTCGCTAAGCAACCAATTAGGTTTACCGATTTGAAAGTATTGACCGTTCACTTTCCCTTGAATACCAGCACCAGATTTAATTTCAACGGCTTGAGTATGGTAGGAGTAATCACGAAATGCTTTAAACGGTTTGGCTAAAGGGTGCTCAGAATAAGACTCGAGCGCTGCTGCTATAGCTAAAACCTGCTGCTTGCTATAGTTAAGCTTTTCATTATTAAAGCGCTTTATTTCATTAATAGAAAAATCACCAGAAGTTAAGGTACCTGTTTTATCAAAAGCAATAGTGGTTAATTTCGGTAATGTTTCCATAACATGTGCAGATTTGATCATGATACCTTCGCGGTTTAAGCGTGTGGTCGCACAGGTTAACGCTGTGGGGGTTGCCAGTGACAAGGCGCAAGGGCAGGTAGCAACGAGTACCGATAAGGTGATCCAAAAAGCTTCTTCAGGTAAATGCTGTTGCCAATAAAATGCAGTACCTATAGCGGTTAGTAAAATAACCGCAACAAAGTATTGAGCGATTTTATCTGATAATTTTGCTAATTTGGGTTTATGCGCCTGAGATGATTCACTTAATCTGATCAGTTGGCTTAAAAAAGAATGTTCACTGGCTTGTTTAACTTCAACGTTGATATTACCATCACCGTTTATAGTGCCTGCAAAGACAGTATCGCCTATTGATTTATTTAAGGGTAACTGCTCACCCGACAACATCGCTTCGTTGAGTTGGCTGCTGCCTGTAATTATTGTGCCATCAGCGGGAACCACTTCGCCTGGTTTTATGAGTACAATATCGAGAGGACGAAGTTTTTTTGCTGGTAGTATGACTTCTTTTTCTGTTCCTTTATCATCAATGAGTTTTGTCGCTATCATCGGCATTAACTTAAGCAAGTTAGCCGAGACTTCCGCAGCGCGACTTCTTGCTCTAAATTCTAAAAATTTACCAATAAGTAGTAAAAAAGTGAACATCGATACTGATTCAAAATAGACTTCACCTTGCTGAGTGATTGTTGCCCAAGCACTGGCCGAAAATGCCAGTGAAATCGCTATAGCAACAGGAACATCCATAGATAAACGCTTCACTTTTAAAGCATTAATAGCTCCCTTGTAGAAGGGTAATGCGCCATAGGTGACAATAGGTAAGGTCAAGAATAAGCTCGCATAGCGTAAATAGATTAAGTTGTACTCATCCATGCCAGAAAAGGCGCCAAAGTATAAGCCAAAAGCGATCATCATGACTTGCATCATTAAAATACCAGAGATACCTAGGCGTTTAATATAATTATTACTTTGGGTTTTGTTAAGTTTTTCGGCGGTACTCGCTTTAAAAGGGAGGGCTTGGTAACCAATATTGCTGATATGATTAATCAGCTCACTAAGTTGTACTTCACTATTATTCCATCGAACAGTTGCACGTTGTGTCGTGGCATTTACATTAATTTTAATTAAGCCGTTTATCTTGATAAGTTGCATTTCGATAAGCCACGCACATGCCGCGCAGCTTATACCGTCAATCGTTAAAATTGCTTCGTTATATTCATCATTTTTATAAGTAAATTCACTTTGTAGGCTGTCATCATCAAGTAACTTATTACGTTGTAACTGCTCAGGAACCAGAGGCTCACCTTTTAGTGCGGGAGCTGTTCTAAAACGATAATATTCACCTAAACCGTTATCAATAATCGCTTGAGCAACACTTTGACATCCAATACAGCACATCGGCTGCATGGTATTCTCAATTTTTATTGATAAATCTAACCCATTAGGAACAATTTCACTGCAGTGATAACAAAGTGTTTTCATATGTTGAGGCCAAGCAAAGTATTGGTTTTTATAGAGGTGTTGCTTAGGTGAGGTTAATCAACACCTAAGCTAATAGAGACTATTGGCGCTTAGTTAGCTTCTCTAACATTAGGAATAATATCGATAAATTCACTTTGAGGTAAGAAAATAGTATTTTGAATTTTCCAGTGATTCTCAAAAGGCGTTATGGTTAAGCGCCATTTTCCCTTTACTGGTTCATCAAAGACATGCCTAAAATAGCCATTACCGTCAGGCGTGAGTGCTAAATAGAAATCTCTATCAGCAAGAGTCGGGTGATAAAAATTAAGATTTAACACCGGGAATACTTTATCAATACCGGTAGGTTTGATAATTAATTCGTTATCTTGCAGTTTTAATGCAAAGCGCATCCCTAATTTTTGGGCAAGCTTTACTTTAGAGACTTCTAGGTTAATTGCTTTACCTTTTTTATAGTAATCACCAACGACTAATGGATCGGGATTATGGTTAGCAATAAAGTAAGTCGAAATACCAGCAACAACCGCGGTAGCGGGGAGAATAAAAACGAACCAAGCCCAAGGCTCTTTGTACCAAGATGTATTCATATTAAAAATTCAGTCGGTGAAAGTGCGCATATTATACGACTTTTTTCTATTGGGAACTATTAAAAAACCAACAATTTACTCACTATTCTTGGCTTGGAAGATATAAAAAAACCTTGCGGTAATAATACCGCAAGGCTGATATATTGAGACTAATTAAACGCAGTTATTTTTGCGATAAACTATACACATATGCACTAACAAGATGTATTTTTTGTTCACCTAAAATATCTTTCCATGCGGGCATTACACCAGCTCGACCATTTTTAATAGATGACTCAACGGCACGTGGAGAGCCGCCATACAACCAGATGTTGTCAGTTAAGTTAGGCGCTCCTAAAGGAATACCCATAGCTAAACTACCTTTACCGTCAGCACCATGGCAACTTGCGCACAGAGCGAACTTTTCTTTACCGGCAGCAGCACTGGCAACGTCAACTTCACGACCACTAAAACTCAGTACATAGGCGGCAACATCTTTAACGCCTTGATCACCTAATGCTGAGCCCCAAGCGATCATACCGTTAGCATTACGACCATATAGAAGTGTATGCTTAATCGATTGTGGGTCTCCGCCGTATAACCAGTCTTTATCGGTTAGGTTAGGGAAACCGGTAGTACCACTTGCATTTGAACCATGACACTGAGAACAATTTTGTAAATATAGGCGTTGACCTACTTTTAACGCTTCTTCATCAGTGGCTAAGTCTTCAATGGTGCGTGCAGCATAGGCATCAAAAATTGGACCATATTTTAAATCGGCGGCTTCAATTTCACGGTCATACTGTACTAAATAACCATTTTCTTTTGCGGCTATTATCTGCGCTTTAGATTCAGCAAGATTCAAAATTCCTTGGTTAGAACTTTTCCAACCAATAAATCCAGTCCAATTACCTAAACCATAGAGTGCTAAATAACCAAAAGCCCAAATGATAGTTAATAAGAAGAATGTACTCCACCATTGCGGCAGTGGATTATTCAATTCTTCGATGCCATCGAAGGTGTGTCCCATTGACTCACCTTCAGGAACACCTGCAAAGTTCTTTAAACAATAGCGAAGTAGTAAAAAACAACCGACTAAAGTTCCTAGGGTTAAAACCCAAACCCATATATTCCAGAAGCTAGACATTTTTATTAGTCTCCTGTTTGCCATTCACGTCATTAAGCTCAGTCTTTTCTTTATCTTCTTCGAAGATAGAGTTTGCAGCTTCATCAAAAGCGCTTTTACGCTTTTTAGAATAAGACCAAACCACAATAATAATAAATAGTGCCAATATTAATAAAGCTATTAACCCTCTGAGGGTGCCATAATCCATCATCATTATTTCAACGCATGACCGAGAGATTGCAAATAAGCAATAAGAGCTTCCATTTCCGTTTTATCTTTAACCGCGTCTTTAGCACCGGCTAAATCTGCAGCTGAATATAACGGGATACGATTACCTTGTTCATCTTTATGGCTGCGATTGCGCGTTAAGAAATTAAAAGTAGCTAATTTCTTCTCGGTTAATTCGCCATCTAACTTGTTTTCAGCTAACCAGCTAAACGAAGGCATATTCGACTCTGGAACCACTGAACGAGGGTCAAGTAAATGCGCACGATGCCAATCGTCACTATAACGACCACCAACACGAGCTAAGTCAGGACCTGTACGTTTAGAACCCCACAAGAATGGATGTTCCCATACGCCTTCACCAGCGACTGAATAGTGCCCGTATCGCTCAGTTTCAGCGCGAAAAGGACGTATCATTTGGCTATGACATACATTACAACCTTCACGGATATA
Organism: Colwellia sp. BRX10-1; assembly: GCF_014077545.1. Lineage (NCBI taxonomy): Bacteria > Pseudomonadati > Pseudomonadota > Gammaproteobacteria > Alteromonadales > Colwelliaceae > Colwellia > Colwellia sp. BRX10-1. Next base: position 40,222 of record NZ_JACGWC010000011.1, on the reverse strand, counting down.
AATATCACGACCTTCCATTTCTAAAGCGGTGTAAGGTCTGAGGTTGTCAACAGGTGTTGTCGTTGCTTTTTGAAAAAACAACGGTGTTATTTCAACTAAGCCGCCAATACTTATCGCGAGAATAGTGAAAATAGCAAACAAACCAACATTTGTTTCAAATTTTTCATGTTTATTTTTCATCGTCAGCCTCCTAATCTATGGCAACGGGCTTAAGACTTTCGTCTTCAGCATAGATAGTTTTGAACATGTTGTAAGCCATCAATAAGAAACCAGCAACAACTAATACACCACCAACGAAACGGATAAAGTAGAATGGGTATGATGCCGTTAAACTTTCAACAAAGCTGTAAGTTAGCGTACCATCGGTGTTAACCGCTCTCCACATTAACCCTTGCATGACACCTGAAATCCACATAGCAACTATATATAAAACAATACCTGTTGTGTGTAACCAGAAATGCACATTGATCAACTTAATACTGTACATGCGACCTTGATTAAATAGCACTGGAATTAAATGGTACATAGCACCAATTGACACCATAGCAACCCAGCCTAAAGCACCAGAATGCACATGACCAATGGTCCAGTCAGTGTAATGAGAAAGTGCATTTACAGATTTAATTGCCATCATAGGACCTTCAAAGGTAGACATACCGTAGAAAGACAATGAAACAATTAAGAAGCGAAGAATCGGGTCATGGCGAAGTTTATGCCATGCGCCAGAAAGCGTCATAATACCGTTAATCATACCACCCCAAGAAGGTAGGAATAACACGATAGACATTACCATACCAACAGACTGAGCCCAATCTGGCAGTGCAGTGTAATGCAAGTGATGTGGGCCAGCCCAAATGTATAAAGAAACTAATGCCCAAAAATGCACAATAGATAAACGATAAGAATAAACTGGACGTTCAGCTTGTTTGGGTACGAAGTAATACATCATACCTAGGAAACCAGCGGTTAATAGGAAGCCAACAGCATTATGTCCATACCACCACTGCATCATCGCATCGATAGCACCTGAGTAGATAGAGTAAGACTTCATCATAGAAACAGGAATTACCATTGAATTACCAATGTGTAATACCGCAACAGTTAGTATAAAGCCACCAAAGAACCAGTTAGCAACATAAATATGCGAGGTTTTACGTTTAACGAGTGTCCCAAAGAAAACGATGGCGTAACTTATCCATACAATGGCAATTAAAATGTCAACGGGCCATTCTAATTCAGCATATTCTTTACTTGATGTGTAGCCCATAGGAAGCGTGATAACAGCGAGCACAATAACTGCTTGCCAGCCCCAAAAGGTAAATGAAGCAAGTTTGCCGCCAAATAATGTTGTTTTACAGGTTCTTTGAACCACATAATAAGAGGTAGCAAATAAGGCACTTGTACCAAATGCAAAAATAACTGCATTAGTGTGAAGTGGACGAAGACGGGAGTAGGTCAACCAAGGTGTTTCGAAATTCAACGCAGGCCAAATTAATTGAGCTGCAATTAGAACACCAACGAGGGTACCGACAATTCCCCATATTACTGTCATAACAGTAAATTGACGTACAACATCAAAATTGTAGTCTACTGATGACGCATTACTTTGAGACATGTTATGGTTTCCGCAGTTATAATTGTTAACGTAAAACGATTTTTTATGATTAAAAAAACTAAGCGCCAATGATAAGTTACAATTGAAAATATAAATTTCATTTAGCGATAAAAAATCTCCCGTATATAGTAATAATTTTGCATCGAAAAGTCATTAGAATATGCAGTAATTTTGTTGTAGATCAATAATATTTAAAAGCTTAGTACGATTAATGTACATAAAGCACCAAAGAGAGACTGTCCTATTAATAATTTTAATTACAAAAGGCTATTTATTGCTTTTTTTTTAGTCAGCATTGTCAGCTGTGACGCCCAAGAAAAATCTCAACAAGTGAGTTTGCCATTTCAGTGTTTAACTTCGCAAAGCATCTGTGAAGTTAAAACCATTTTTGGCAGGATGTTAGTTAAGTTTAATGTTGGGAAAGTGCTAACAGAACACCCTTTTGATATACGGGTTGAACTTAAAAAAGATCATTTGCTTAAGGATAACTTTTCCGCTGAAGATTCGTATAGTGTCGTTGGCTACATGGAAGGAAAAACAATGTTTATGGGTAAAATTCCCTTGTTTTTTACTGAGGACATCACCACAGAGAAAAATTATTTTGTTGCAGAAACAATGTTAGGTAGCTGCTCTGAAGATAATATGGTTTGGCGGTTATGGTTAACAGTAGAAAAAAAATCAGCGAATAATGATAAAGAACAAACAAGTTTTTTTATCGATTTTCAGTCGAGTCGCTTTTAGTTCAATTATATCTTCTGATAAGCTACGCCAAATTTTACTTAGATAGTTACCCTGATGATTGATTACACCACTTTAGTTATATTCATACCAACATTCTTCTTTGTTAGTATTACCCCTGGAATGTGTATGACATTAGCCCTAACACTCGGCATGAGTATTGGTGTAAAAAGAACCTTGTGGATGATGCTAGGAGAACTCATTGGCGTTGCTGCAGTGGCTATTGCAGCGGTTGTTGGTGTTGCTTCAGTAATGCTTAAATATCCCGATGTCTTTGCTGTAGTAAAATATATCGGCGGAGCCTATTTGGTTTATGTTGGTGTACAAATGTGGTTGTCAAAGGGGCGAATGTCGCTAAGCAGTGCCCAAGAGCCTGCGAATATAGGGCGACTTACCTTATTTAATCAAGGCTTGTTTACCGCTATTTCAAATCCTAAAGGGTGGGCATTTATGGTTTCACTCCTACCACCGTTTATTAATACTCAATTGGCAATAACTCCTCAGTTAATGGTTTTAGTTGCTGTGATTATGGTTTCAGAGTTTACTTGTATGATGTTATATGCAAGTGGTGGTAAAACGCTGAGAATTTTCCTCTCGAAGGGAGATAACGTCAAACTTATGAATCGAATAGCAGGAACACTTATGGCCGGGGTAGGGGTTTGGTTAGCACTAAGTTAATCCTTGTTAAAAAGAGCATTATCATTTTTGGAGCTATTTAGCCCTATTTACTAGGGCACTGTTATTATTATCCAGCTCATAATAAACGTTATCTTTTACTCTTTGGGCCGTTGACTAAACTTTTATCACGTAAAATAAGCAATCATTTAAAGCGATGTTTTTATTTTCAGTTGCCATAAAAATGCGTAAATCAACGGCACAGGTTAAAATGTTTTTACGACAGCTAAAATGATCATCAATCACATTATTTCCATGCTCGTCAATGAGAACAAAATTATCAAGTCCTTTGTCATCAACCCAGCCTAACATTTGATCTTTTCGAGAAATACCATAGTTAAGTTGTTCAATATTTGATTTTATACAAACACCACTAAAGCCTTCATCGTGATCACCATAAGTTAAAGGGGTGTGTGGTTTTAACTCTAAACGTAATGGTCGATAAATAATATCAACCGCTCTATTTTGTTGGAAGGTTTTAGCTTGTTTATTTAAGGTCAGCTGCTTTAAACCTTGGTAAGCAACATGATGAGACTGTTCGTCCTTGCTACCGCCACATTTTACCGTGATCATTGGGCAATCAAACTTTCGTTCCATTAATGTTCCCAATTGTAAGCCTGATAATATAAGGGTCTGGCAAAAATAAGACGTTATTGATAACACCTCAGGCGTTATCATCGGTGCTATAGCAAACGCAGGTCCAGACCCTGCACAATTATGCAAGTCAACAAGAAGTTCTGGATTAACCTCTTTTATGGCTTTCTCTATCAGTAAAGCTCGTTGACAAAAGCCACAATCTGGAATTTTATCACCAGAAAAACAGCGATTAATATCTTTACCGCCATCAAGATAACGACGACTAAATAACGGCGAAATATTAGCGGCCTCAACCGAGCAAATAATAAAGCGGACATTGGTTGTTGGCACAGGTAGTTGCTCATTAGCCGTTAACCAACGATGCATGGCAATTAACCCAGAAGGTTCATTGCCATGTAATAGTGTGGTAAATACCCGACATTTATCTTGATCACTGCCGGTAATATCAATTACTGTAGGCCCGGTCAATGTCATTAAAAACTGTATATAATCGGCTTTTAGTAAAAGAGAACCTGGATTTTTTAAATAGGTGATTTCATCAAAATCTATGTCCATTAGCGATTTCCAATATCCTGTTTGTGTAAGTGGTAGTCATTAAAGATACTTAACTTTGTCAGCAAAGTGTCTCTCTAAGGCGGTACAATGAATTAGCATGTCACAACTTGGGGTAAGTCTTTGTTGATTAGGGTCAATAATGATGAGAAAAGCATGAATTATTTTTATGAAAAGTGTTTATTTAAAACAAACTAATAAAAGTTACTCGTTTATATGTTTGTCGAAAGAAAATTTTTCAACTAACCTTAATTTATGACTTCATTTGAGTCTTTGGCTATGGGACATTTTCATATACCGAGTAAATCGAATTTTGACATGGCAAAGTTTGCCGCGGTGATCAGTTACTTTACCGTTATTGGTTGGTGTATTGCGATACTGCTATATAGTGGTAATCGGTCAAGTTTTTCTACTTTTCATTTAAAACAATCTTTAGGCCTAGTATTAACTTTTACGCTTTTGTCCTTTATTCCTCTTATTGGCTGGGCAGCCAGTGTTTTTGTATTTATTATCTGGTTGATGGCTATCTATTATGCAATATTAGGTGAAAAATATTCGGTGCCTTTTTTAGGTGAATATTTTCAAAGACATCTAGACTTTATTCAATAAAACTAGCCGTTTCACCACAATAACTTAGCTGATTTTTATAGCTTTATTGGTATTGTTATGCTTAAATTTAGGCAGAAAATATTGCACCTAAGGCCTTCATATTGTTCTATCTTTATCCTGCTAATAAAATGGAAAATTTATTAGCACTTCTCGATAAAATCCAACAGGTTTCACCACTTCCTATTTTCAGCCAAGAAATGATTGTTGTGCAAAATGCCGGTATGCAGCATTGGCTTAATATGTCGTTAGCCCAACAACGCGGCATCAGCATGAATATCAGTTATGCCTTGCCGTCACAGTTTTTATGGAAACTGGTCAGAAGCATGGCAAGTGATGAAGATGTTCCCGATCAATCGCCATTCTCTCGTGAAGTACTTTCATGGCGAATAGATCAGTTACTCGCTAGTGCAGTTGTTATACAAGACCCTGATTTTTCCAGTGCAAGCCAATACTGGTTAGGGGCCGCTACTGATGAAGATGACTTAGCCAATAGATCTGTTGGCGAATCTGAAAAAATAAAGCAAGACAACCCAAGAGTATTTACCGAACAGCAAACCTTGAAACGCTATCAACTTGCTTGTCAATTAGCTGATTTATATGAGCAATATTTGATTTTTAGGCCTCAGTGGATTAATGATTGGCATCAAGGTAAGAGCAGCCAAAGTTTTGTTAATAAAGAACAAGCGTTAGCCGTTGAAAAATGGCAAGCAAAATTATGGCAATTGTTAACGCAAGAGCAAAGTTATAACCCGCTTGAGTTAGTCAATAAAGCCATTGAAAATATTGTTAGCAAAAAGCACTTATTGCCACCGCGCTTATCTTTTTTTGGTATCAATGCGATGGCGCCAATGTGGTTATCGTTTATTGAAGCGATAAGTGAACATCTTGATGTACATTTTTTCCATCTTAATCCCTGTTTTGATTATTGGGGCGATATACAATCAGAAAAACAAGCGATTAATCTACTCTCAAAATGGGTCGTCGGGCACGATGATATTACCGTAAATGTTGGTAACCCTTTGTTAGCTAATTTAGGTCAGCAGGGCCGCGAGTTTATGGCCTTGCTTAACGATTATTCAACGGTAAATATTGAAGTTTTTGATGCGGTTGAACAAAGTGATGGAGCAGAAAATATATCGGTTTTGCAGCAAGTTCAACAAGACATTTTAACGTTAACTGATCAAAGAAGCACCGCCAAAAACCAACAAGACAACTCGATTGTTTTTTCCAGCGCACACAGCGCATTACGTGAAGTACAAGGCTTGCACGACTGGTTACTGCATCAGTTTAATGATGATAAAACCTTAACCCCTAAAGATGTATTAGTGATGTGCCCACAAGTTGAACAATATGCCCCTTATGTTAGTGCTGTATTTGCACGAGGCTGGCAAGACTTAGCGGATAAAATCCCGCCATTACCTTGTTCTATTGCCGACCGGGTAAGCAAAGATGCAGAGCCCGTTGTTGCCGCTTTTACCCAATTACTGAGTTTACCCGATAGTCGTTTTCAAGTTTCCCAAATCATTGGCATGTTACGTTTACCTGCCATGCAAAATAAATTTTCAATCAGTCTTGAAGAGCTAGACAAAATGTCTGCTTGGCTTGAACAAGCTTGTGTGCATTGGGGCGTTGACCAGCAACATAAGCAACAGGTCTTACATAGCCTCGAAGTTAATAATGCTTTTACCTGGCAACAAGGTTTGTCACGATTAATGCGTGGCTTTGCTTTTTCTGACCGTTCAATATATGTAGATGAACAACTATATTTACCAAATGTCGAGGGCAACGATGCCATTTTACTGGGTAAGTTAATGTTGATTATCGAGCAATTACAGCATTTTTCCCAACAACTTGGCCAAGATAAATCAGCCAATCAGTGGCAACAATTTTTATTAACGATGTTAAATAGTCTTTTTGAAGTAACCGACGAAATGGCCTTTAACGTTATTGACCAAGCGATCGGCTCTTTGGCCGAATACTGTCAACATGCCAATTATCAGCCCAATATCAGTTTGAGTGTGGTACGTGACTTTCTGACAAATCATTTTAGTCAGCCCGATCCTGGTCGGCAATTTATGGTTGGGCAGATAACCTTTTGCTCGATGTTACCGATGCGCAGTATTCCCTTTAAAGTGATTGCTATTTTAGGCTTGAACGATGGCGAATTTCCTCGACAACGCCAACCGCTAGGTTTTGATCTTATGGCGAGTAGTAAAAGCGAATTGGGTGACAGATCGCGCCGTGGTGACGACAGATACTTGTTTTTAGAAGCCATTATATCGGCGCGACAGTCATTATATTTAAGCTATCAAGGCCGTAATATTCGCAATAATAATGAAAAGCAGCCATCGGTTGTCCTGAAAGAATTGATGGAATATTTAGAAGCAGGCTATGGCTGGCAGTTACATAATGCTGAGGCTGTCAATGACGAAAATGGTAATGGTGATCGATCTTCAGATATTAAACAATTACCCATGCAAGCATTCAGTGAGCATAACTATTTAGGCAAATTTAAAAGCTTTGACCCTAATTGGTTGAAACTTAAATCAGCTAAAAAAATCCAACAAAGCGATGCTTTATTGTTACCACTTTCGATCATTGCTGATGATGATCCTAAAGTTGTCGATATTAATGAACTGATCCGCTTTTTTCAGCATCCGGCAAAAGCCTTTGCTCAACGACACTTGCAGTTGTTCTTTGAAAGCCACGAAACACAACTTGATGATACTGAACCATTCAGTGAAAACTTCTTGCAGAGTTATTTGTTACGTCAACAGCTGTTAGCGCTTTATCTCGTGGGTAGCAGCGAAGATGAGATTTCTTCTGCGGTAAGTGCGGCAGGGGTGAGCGGCGTTTTTCCTGATTTACCCAGTACCCATGATAGTCTAGAGCGCTGGCGTGATGACAGTGAAACCTTTAGTGAATTCATTCAAAGTCAAAGCCAATTAACCAACGACAGCTTACCGATAACGTTTATCAATACCGAGCTTGATGTGGTACTTACCGATAACAGTCATTTTACCCTCAGTGCTAATTTCCCGGTGCAAGCGGACAGCTTAATGTTTTATCGCAGCTCTTCGGCAAAAGGCAAAGACTTGTTTGGCCTTTATCTACATCAAATTATTATGCAGTGCTGGCAAGCAAATACCTCGAACTTAAATGCGGCTCATTTAACCGAAGAGCAAAATATGCTTGCGCAGGTGAATGTCACTAAAGGTTTTTATTTTGATACTAAAAATCAAAAACCAACACAGTACCGTTTTAGTAAAATAGACAATGCCCAGGCACAACTCGCTTTTATTGTTGATACCTATCTTAAAGGGCAACAGCAAGCTTTATTACTTAATACTGAATTGATTGAAAAATTCTTTAAAGCTAAAGCCTTTGCGCAAAGTAGTTTTGAAAAACTATGGTCTGACAGTGGCAGTATGCTTAGCGTGGTAAAACCCCTAGGACAAGACCCTTATATGCATTATTTCTGGCAGCAATGTCCTGAATTTTCCGAGTACCAATCAACATTCACCGCACTTTATCAACCGATGTGGCAAGCTCAGGAGCAAATAAAATGAAGATGAATAATCTTATTGCTCACCAGATCCCGTTGCAGGGTAAGCACTTAATTGAAGCCAGTGCCGGTACCGGTAAAACCTTTAATATCACCCGCTTGTATTTACGGCTATTACTCGAAAAGCAATTGCCTGTTGAACAAATACTGGTTATGACCTTTACCAAAGATGCGACCGAAGAGCTACGTGGCCGTATCGATAGTTTTATTCGCCAAGCGCTTAACCATTGGGACGAGTTAATTGTCAGCGATGAGTTCTTTAGCGCGATAAGTCAGCACATTGATGAAAAGTCGGCAAAGATACGTTTGCGACAAGCATTGTTATATTTAGATGAAGCGGCAATATTAACCATACATGGCTTTTGTAAACGGGTGTTAAGCCAACATGCCTTTGCTAGTGGTGTCGCCTTTAACGCGCAAATGGAAACTAATTGCCAAGATTTAGTGCTACAAGCTTGCCAAGATTGGTATCGAGTATTGGCAAAAGATAGTCCTGAACACTTTAAGCAAGTGATGCAGTTTTGGCCAAATCCGTTAAACTTTCTCAGCCAATTTTCTAAAGCTATTAGTAAACATAATGCGCTTGATGTCGTCAATGTTACTGCAATAGAGCAGTTATTTACCGAATTAGTACAGCAAGCGGTCTATAACCTCGAGAACAATCTACCACTGCTGACTCAGTACCTTATTGATGTTAAAAAAGGCAGTGAACGTGAAAAACGTCAACAAGAGCTTGACTCATTAATACAATGGTTACATCGACTTGCTGAAGATCTGCGTGTTGCTGATGAAAAAATGCCAGATGGTTTTATTGATGGCAAGCGTTACGCGCGCTCGGTGGGTAAAATTGAACTGTTAGCGGTATTTGAACCCGTAAAAATGGTTAAAGCTGAATTGAAATCCCTGGCTAAAAAAATTGAAAAAGCCAAGGCACTGGTCATTGTCCGCGAAGGTATTTATCAAATACGCGCCAATATCACAGAACAAAAAAGCACCACCAATATTTTAAGTTTTGACGATCTTATTTCAACCTTGGCCAATTGCTTACAAGCGAAAAGCAGTAACGCACAAGTCCTAGCACAAACCCTATTTGAACAATATCCGGTGGCGTTAGTTGATGAATTCCAAGATACCGATCCCTTACAATTCTCGATACTAGAAGCCATATATTATCACCAAAGTACGGCCGCTTTATACATGATAGGCGACCCCAAGCAAGCGATTTATGGTTTTCGAGGGGGCGATGTTTTTGCATATTTATCTGCCCGAAAAGATTGTGACCAACAGTGGTTAATGGATACTAATTGGCGGTCAACACCAGCGATGATCGCTGGCTATAACCGCTTATTTTACGGCGAAGCGATCACTGATAAAGTTGATGTTACTCAAGGGAATAGTCGGGTGTTTGGTTACGATATTCCCTATATTCCGGTAAAAGCTTCACCGCCAGCACTTATTAAATATAAAACAGTTACCGATAACGCCTTACAATTTGTGCATTTTGTTGATGAAGAAGCAAAAAAATCGGTTGCTCAAAGTTTTCGGCCAGTGATGGCCACTTGGTGTGCCAATGAAATTATCAATTTACTTGCCGCGCCTACAAACGAAAATAACGATAAATTAAGCTCAAAAGATATTGCTATTTTAGTGCGTGATGGCGCTGAAGCACGTGATATAAAACAAGCATTAGAACAGGCTAATTTAGCGTCAGTCTTTATGAGTAATCGCGCTAACTTAATGAAAAGTGAGCAAACAGAGCAATTGATACAGCTGCTAAAAGGGATCTTGTTTGTTGAAAATGAACGCTACTTTAGTGCTGCCATTGCCTGTGATTTACTCGACTATCACCCTGAAAAATATCGTGAATTACAAGAAAATGAACTTGCTTGGCAAGCATTAAAATTTGATTTTGAGCAACTACGTAATGAATGGTTGTATAAAGGTTTTATTTCGATGGCATTAAAATTAATGCATGATCATTTTTGTATCGCCGATGAAAACCAAGATCGCATTTTAACCAATTTATTGCATTTATTTGAAATACTGCAAACAGCCAGTCAACGCCACCGTCAACCACAAGAATTACTTTATTGGCTTGAACAACAAAGTCGGGTTGACGATCCTGAAATTGAAGCCGAATTACGTCTAGAAAGTGATGATAATTTAATACGCATTATTACCCAGCATGGCTCAAAAGGTTTAGAATATCCGGTGGTGTTTGTTCCTTTTGCCACCCGTCATAAAGACCCACTTAAGTTCGGTGCAAGCTCGGTGACCTTTATTGAGTATCATGATGAAAACCATCAGCTCAAATTAAGTTTAGATGGCTCTGACCATGCTAAGGAGTCAATGGCCAATGAGGCTTACGCTGAAGCCATTCGGCTATTATATGTTGCGGTAACCCGAGCAGAAAAACGTTGTTATATCTTAACAACCGCTTTTGATAAAGCCGAGCATTCGCCATTGGGCAGGGCATTGAAGTGGCAAAGTCAGCAAGATATAGAAGAAAACTTACGCCAGCTTGTTAATGATGAACCTAACAACATCAGTTTAGTGACCCTGTCATCATTAGAAAACGCCAGTGAGCTTATTGCTCAACAAGCGCCATTAGCTGAAGTTAGTGATAAAACCGGCCAAGTTGCTCAATTTAACGGTAAAATAGAACGCGATTGGTGGCTAAGTTCATTTTCAGCCTTAAGTCGAAATTTACGTCACGGCGGTGTCTCTTCGCCTGATCGTGATAACCCACTCGAAAAAAATAGCATGACTGACCTTCAGTCTAGTGCAATGCAAGCGAGTAGTTTATTACGCTTTAATTTAGCAAAAGGGGCTCATACGGGTAATTTATTGCATGATATTTTAGAACATACCGATTTTAATGCCCCCGACTGGCAAGAAGCTATGCATTGGCCCTTGCAAAAGTATGGAGAACTAACCGCGGGTTATCAAGCTGAAGATCTGCAGAGTTGGTTAGCGCAAATGATTAATTCGCCATTGGGTGATAACGCATTAGATATTGATAATAGCGAGCCCTTTAGCTTAGCTGACTTGAAGCAAACAAAAACACTGCGAGAAAGTGAGTTTTATTATCCAATGTGCTCAGCGAGTACTGATAAATTAACGCAGATATTGTCAAAACATCGTAATACGCACAGTCAATCAACACAGCAATCAATTGTTCGCTTACCGGCATACCAGCAGTTAAAAGGTATGATGCACGGTTTTATTGATTTGATTTTTGAGCATAATAATAAATATTATATCTGTGATTATAAGTCCAGCCACTTAGGTAATGATTTTAGTGACTATAATCAGCAAGCAATGAAAGAGAATATTGAAAAAAATCATTATGACTTACAATACCTGATTTATGCGTTAGCCTTACACCGTTATTTAAGTCACAGCTTAGATAATTACGATGTAGAACAGCACTTTGGTGGTACTTATTATTTATATTTACGCGGTATGACCGACCAAGTTGAACACATTAATTGTGGTGTCTACTATCGAAAAATCGAGGCGCACGAACTTGCCGCGCTTGATCAATTGTTTTTAGGAGTTGAATAAGCATATGGCAGTGTTATATAAGCAGTTTAACCATGCTCAACAGCAGCTTAATAATATTGAAGCGGTTGATTACTTTTTTGCAAAAGAAATTCAACAAAGCTTAGTTAATCGCGATAAGCATAATAATAATGATAACCAACAACTTTTTCACTTACTGCTTGCCCTCAGTGAAAGCCTTAGGGCAGGCCATAGCTGTTTACCGTTAGCCACTATCGCGAGTACGCGCTTTGGGTATAGCTGTGATAAACAAGGTATTGTTACTCATAACGGCTTTACCTTTGCCGAGCAACCACAATTAGTCAGTTTATGTGAACACTTGTCTATTATGGCTGATGATAACCACGCGATTGTTTTTTATGAAAATAACCTGTATTTACGTCGTTATTACCATTTTGAGCAAGAGTTACTGACTTTTATTTCAGCAAAAAGTGCTCAAGCCAAGGATTTAAATGTACAAACATTTAACGTCGTTGATATTAAAAGCTGCTTAGCAACACTCTTTCCACAGCAACAGTCAGCAGATGATAACGATGAAATAGATTGGCAAATGGTTGCGGTCGCCAATGCCATTAATAAAAAATTCAGTATTATCGCTGGCGGGCCAGGCACAGGTAAAACCTATACGGTGACTAAGTTGTTAGCAGCTTTGGTGATGTTAAACTCAAGCTCAAATGAAAAGCCCAATGCAGACTTAAAGATAGCCTTGGTAGCGCCAACGGGTAAGGCGGCTCAGCGTTTATCTGAATCAGTCACTAATGCTTTGCAAGGATTTACAGGACAAATAAGCGCAGCGGTTTTATCAAAAATACCGCAAGAGGCACAAACGCTGCATCGACTCTTAGGTGTTATTCCTAACAGTGTTAACTTTCGCCATCACCAAGACAATTTACTGAATATTGATGTGCTGTTAATTGACGAAGTGTCAATGGTCGATTTGGCGTTAATGGTAAGAGTTTTTAGAGCTTTACCTAGCCATTGCCAAATCATACTTTTAGGCGACGCTGATCAACTGCCGTCCGTTGCTGCTGGTAGCGTACTTAACGATTTAGCACCTAAGCCTCATCGTGGCTACAGCCCCGAGAATCATCAATATTTAAGCCAAGTCAGCCAATGTGCAAACTTACCTCAGTGGAAAAAGTCGCCAAAATCATCAGGGTTGACCCTAGCCGCAGATCACGTGGTGTTTCTTGACAAAAGTAGACGTTTTGATGGTGAAGGTGGGATCGGAAAAATAGCGAGCCATGTTATTAATGGTCGCTTTAGCGAAAGTTGGCAATTATTAACAGAAAAACCAGTTATAGATAATAATCACCAAGACGTGCCTCAGTCTGGGAATACCTTATGCTTACTCGAAGGTAAAACTAGTTCTTGGTTAGCAGCATTCGTTAGTGAGTATTACGTGCCCATTTTCGCGCAAAAAACAGTGTCTGCTGCCTTTAAACAATTACAAAAATTTCGTATCTTATGCGCAACACGTGTTGGTGAGCAGGGGGTTGAGTCGTTAAACGAACAAGTACAAAATATACTGATTAAACGTGGTGATATTAATGCTTTTGATACTCGCTATTGCGGGCAACCTATTATGATCAATGTTAATAATTATTCACTAGGTTTATACAACGGCGATATTGGTTTATTGTGGAAAAATGAGTCGGGCCATTTAATGGCTGTTTTTGAGCAAGCAGACAATGAATATAAGTGGGTGAATCCGGCGCGTTTACCTCAGCATGAAACCGTTTATGCGATGACCATTCATAAAACTCAAGGCAGTGAGTTCGAGCATGTTGTGATGGTATTACCGGAACAAACTGATAATAAATTACTTTCTAGGGAATTAATGTATACCGCTATTACTCGGGCTAAGAAAAAACTGAGTATAGCTACCTTAGCGAATGTTTGGCGACAAGGAGTCACGACAAAAACAACACGCTATTCAGGTGTCGACCTCTATAAAAAATAAAGCTAGAGAATAGGGTTTACTGAAAGAAATTACGTTAGAATAACGTTTTAATTTTAGTAACCCATTAATAAGTTGTACCATGACGTTAAAAGACATAGATAAAAAAGCTTATCGCAGTAAGCTTAATCAAGTGATTGTTGGTTTTATTGTTACCTTCGCAATATTAGCCATTGCTTTTGGTGGTATATTGATTGCGGTATTTGCTGAGCCTTTAGCGCTTGATACCATGGCTCAAGCGAGTATGAATACGGCGATAGAGTCGGGTCAGCAAACCAGTAATTTTCGTTATAACTTTTTAGGCGTTATTCTGGCATTGTTAACGTGTGCAGGGATACTAAGACAATTAAAAAACACCCCCTTTTTTAATGAAATTTATTATGTTTGGCAACTTAAACAAACGCAAAATATTATTTATCGTCGTTTGAAAAAAATTAAACAAGCGAGTGTTAATGGTGATGAAAATGCCTTAATTATTTTGAAATTTTATTATGCTAGCCTAAAGCAACTTTATTTATTAGATGACAATACACTGACTATGTCGTCGTTAGAGGCTGATATTACTCATCTTGAGGGATTAATCACTCAACATGGAAAAGAAATTACTACCGAGCAGTTTACCAAAGTGTTACTTTCAAGCTATAAATAACGAATCGACCTTGATGGCAGTAAATTAAATGCCTTTTACTTTGATGTGAAGCCACAATAAAAGAAGCCCAATGAAAAAACCTAAAAAGTTAAAGAATGAAACCGCTTTATTAAAAAAAGCGATTGAAGTTGGCGAAAAATATGCGATGAACCGAGGTTATAATGGTTTTTCTGCCACCAATGCTTCAAAAGACAAGGTTGAAAGCTTGTACCGTCTATTGGTTAACGACAAACTTATTCAAGCTTCGCCTGCTGATGGTGAAGACTTGCTTAGTATGAAACACCGATTAGCAATGTGGATAGCAAAGCAATTACCCGAAGACCATCCATTACTTAAGTAATAAATGCCTATTTTAATGATAGGGTCTGTGCGTTTAAATAACGCTTTATAAATTTAAATATAGAAAAATAAAATGAATCGTAAGAAAAAAATAAATGCCGCATTAAAAAGTAAGCAGAAAAAAGCCAATGCTAAATTACATACCAGCAACAAGCCCCGTTATGTTTCAAAAGCTGAACGAGCACTTTTAGAAGGAAAAGAAGCGGCTGTTCAAACAACTGATGAACCGCAACTTACAGAGTAATTATTGGTTATGCTAGCTAAACTATTAAATATTATAAAACCGGCGAGTAAAATTGATGTAAGTGATGCCATTGATCAAGATAGTCATCAATGGATCCTCGATACTTTTTCTTGGGCGCTTACACATTTTGATGTTGCAGAGTTTAAAAACAATAGTCAGCTTGTATTACCTAATAATCAATTTTATCAAGGTAGTGTAACTAGTGTTCATGAAATGGCACTGAGTATTTTTAAACAAACAACCACCTATGCTGGTATGCAGCAGTGGCCCATTATATTGATCACACCAGAGCAGTTTTTTGCGGGTACTCAGCAAATAACCATTCCACCGTTTAATATGGTTGACCATTGTCGTGGTGACAATACGCCCTTTGCTAAATTAAGTGAAGAGGATACAGCGAAGCTCCAACAACAGCCGATCATGCTTTCATATGGCGAAAATCAAGTTAATCAACCACAAGATCTTATTTCATCGATTGTACAAAACCTTGCGAATATCCTGATTGTTCAACAAGCTAGTTTACCACCAGGTGGCAAAGAGTTTATTCCTCAAGCCGTTGATGTTATCGCTTGTTTTATGGGCTTTGGTATTATATTTAGTAACACAGCTTATCAATTTAGAGGCGGCTGTGGCTCGTGTAATAATCCTAATGCAAACCGTCAGTCGGCATTGCCAGAAAATGAAACAGTGCATGCTTTAGCGCTATTTTGTTTGCTTAAAGCGATAAGACCTAACGCGGTAAAACCTCATTTAAAATCACATTTACGAAAACAATTTTCGCTTTCCTATCATGCTTTAACAAACACCATAAAAAATTCTCCGGATCCCGTTTTACTGTCTTTACTTTAATCAAGCTATGTTTATTAAAAATAAAAAATTATTTTCACTAAATTCATGATTTATTAAATAAAAGCGTCTACAGTTATTTTTATTGGTTGGGCATTTTATTTTTGATTTTAGTGAGGTAATAACTATGTTGAGTATCCAAGTAAAAGACTATATGAACCACTATCCAGTTACTTTTACTTCAGAAATGGTGGTTGAAGAGGCGGCGTTGCGCTTTTTAAAAACAAAGCAAATTGGTGGTCCAGTGATCGATGGTAATAATCGTGTTATTGGTTTTCTCTCTGAAAGTGATGTTTTAGCAACAATGCTACAGACGATTTATCATAATGAACATGTGAGTGATGTTGCCGCATTGATGCGCAAAGAAGTATTATCAGTTAAACCCTCTGACAGTGTCATAGAACTTGCGCAAAGCATGTTACAGAATAAACCTAAAGTTTATCCAGTGGTAGACGAAGATGGTATTTTACTGGGTACTATATGTCGTAATGATGTTCTATACGGTATTGATCAATATACTCGAAGTACATTTAAACCTTAGTCAGCTGAGTTAATTTCACACTGTCTATTTGTACCACTTGATTGAAGTGGTACAGACTTAATAAAGCTGGTAAAATTATTTTTTGCTATTTTGTTTGGGTCAACCTTGTCTTCTGAAAAATCTATTACTACCTCTTCTGAATCTCAGCGCAGCCAAGTTATTAACATTGATAAGCTTTTTAGCCGCCTTGGATTGTGTTTTAAATCTGATCAGTTTCGTTTGAAAAAGCGCTTAATGTCGAGTAAGAAAATCACTGATAGTGACAAAAAGCAAAAATCACTCAGTCAAATTTCTGCCCATATTGATGAGTCAATCGAAAAAAAGCAGCGTAAAATTCAGAATGTTCCAAAAATCACCTATCCAGAAGATTTGCCGGTATCACAAAATTCTGACGTTATTGCTAAAGCGATAACTGAAAACCAAGTGATTATTATTGCGGGTGAAACAGGCTCGGGCAAAACGACTCAAATTCCAAAAATATGTCTTGCTTTAGGTCGCGGTATCGACGGCATGATTGGTCATACTCAGCCACGTCGTATTGCGGCGCGAACAGTTGCTACACGTATTGCTGATGAATTATCGACAACATTAGGCGACGCGGTTGGTTATAAAGTCCGTTTTAATGACTTAGTGAGTGAAAATAGCTATATAAAATTAATGACCGACGGTATTTTATTGGCAGAAATGCAACATGACCGTTTACTGCGAAAATACGATACGATTATTATTGATGAAGCACATGAGCGTAGTTTAAATATAGACTTTTTATTGGGGTATTTACGCGAAATATTACCTAAACGTCCTGATTTAAAAATCATTATTACTTCGGCAACCATCGACCCAGAAAGATTTTCACAGCATTTTGCTTCAGCAGACGGCAAACCCGCGCCTATTATTGAAGTCTCGGGGCGAACATTCCCTGTTGAAATCCTCTATCGTCCGCTTAATGGCGACAATAATGATGAAACAGAAGAAGTAAGTAGTAACGATATCATTAGTGGTATTTTGCAAGCCGTTGACGAACTTGGTCATATCAGCCAAGGCGATATTCTTATTTTTCTTAATGGCGAGCGCGAAATACGAGACGCCGCATTAGCCTTAGAAAGAGCAAATTTACGACACACCCAAGTGTTGCCTTTATATTCACGGTTAACGGTACAAGAACAAAATAGAATTTTTAAACCACACAGTGGCCGTAATATTGTGCTCGCCACTAACGTTGCAGAAACCAGCTTAACCGTACCAGGTATCAAATATGTTATTGACCCGGGTACCGCGCGTATTTCTCGTTACAGTTACCGCACTAAAGTACAGCGTTTGCCTATAGAAGCTATTTCTCAAGCCAGTGCTAATCAAAGAGCAGGGCGTTGTGGTCGTGTTTCAGCGGGTGTATGTTTACGTTTATACAGTGAAGAGGACTTTCTTGGTCGCCCTGAATTTACTGATCCTGAAATATTGCGTACTAATTTAGCGACAGTTATTTTACAAATGCTGGCGCTTGATCTCGGCGAAATCAGTGACTTTCCTTTTGTTCAGCCACCGGACAGTCGTAATATTAATGACGGTGTTTCATTACTTGAAGAATTAGCGGCGATAGAAAAACAGCAAAACAAAGTGGTATTAACCAAAGCGGGACGGATGTTAGCAAAATTCCCCACCGATCCACGTTTATCAAAAATGATTCTGTCTGCTATTGATTTAGGCTGTATTGAGCAAATTTTTATTATTGTTAGTGCGGTAAGTATTCAAGATCCGCGTGAACGTCCCCATGAAAAACAGCAAGCGGCAGATGAAAAACATAATCGCTTTAAAGACAAAGAATCTGACTTTATCAGCTTGCTTAATTTGTGGCACTACATTCAACAGCAACAAAAAGCGCTGACTAATAACCAATTTCGAAATATGTGTAAAAAAGAGTTTTTAGCTTATATGCGTATTCGTGAATGGCAAGACATCTTTAGTCAGCTTAAACATACACTGCGCGATTTAAACATTCCAATGAGCGGAGTTGAATATACTCCACCATCGTTAGATGCTAATAATACCGATGTAAGTAAAAAAACTGAGCCAGTAGAAAGTAATAATAACAATATTATTCACCAAGCTATTTTGTCAGGTTTACTCAGTCATTTAGGGCAACTTGACGAAAACAGAGAATATAAAGGTGCACGCAATAGCCGATTCTTCATATTTCCGGGGTCGGGTGTCGCAAAGAAATCACCTAAGTGGATAATGGCAACTGAATTGGTTGAAACCAGCCGTTTGTTTGCCCGTATGGTCGCAAAGATAGACCCACAATGGATAGAGCCTTTAGCTGAACATCTTATTAAGCGCAATTATAGCGAACCGCACTGGGAGAAAAAGCAAGGTGCGGTAATGGCTTTTGAACAAGTGATGCTATATGGCCTGACCATAGTTGCAAAAAGAAAGATCAGCTTCAATCATATTGAACCGCATACCTGCCGTGAGATATTTATTCGTGAAGCATTAGTCAATGGTGATAGCACCCTTAATGAAAAATTCTATCAGCAAAATCACCAACTAGTTGCGAGCATTGAGAAGTTAGAGCAAAAAGCTCGCCGCAAAGACTTTTTAGTCGATGAAGAACGTTTAGTTGAGTTCTATGATGAAAAGTTGCCAGAAACCATTATTTGCCAACGTAGCTTTTTGTCGTGGTGGAAAAAGTCTAAACAAAAAAATGCACAGTTACTTAATTTTACCGAAGCCTTTTTATTAAACGAAACGGCTAAAGTATTATCGGCCAACGATTATCCTGATGTTTGGCATCAAGGTAATTTGACCTTGCCGTTAAGTTATCATTTTACCCCTGGCGATATAGATGATGGAATAAGCTTACATATTCCCGTAGGTATTTTGAATCAAATTGAAAATCGTGATTTTGATTGGTTAATTCCAGCGTTGCGACTAGAGCTTATTATTGCCTTGATCAAAGGCTTACCTAAATCTTCACGACGAAATTTTGTGCCGGCTCCTAACTACGCAGAAGCTTGTTTGTCAGCGATTAGTGAGGAGGACGGTAAGTTAGTTGCCGCTGTTGAAAAACATTTATTAAGAATGACGGGGGTGCGTTTACCCGAAGATATTTGGCAAGATGTTGAATTGCCCATTCACCTAACGATGAATTTTAAGGTGATTGACGAAAAAGGAGTGCTTATTAATCAAAGCCGGAAGCTTGAACAGTTAAAAGCCTCTTTGCAAGGAAAAGTAAAAGCATCAATTAAGAAAGTGGCTGATAAAGGAATAGAACGTGAACAAATTACTAGCTGGGATTTCAACAACATTCCCAAAGGCTATGAAAAAAATATTGCTAATATCACCATAAAAGCTTTTCCAGCCTTAGTTGATAAAAATAAAACGGTTGCTATAGAATTATTTGAACAAGAAAGTCTTGCTGAGCAAGCGATGGTTAATGGTGTGAGTCGTTTAATTTTATTAAATATACCTTCTCCAGTTAAATATCTACAACAAAAATTGCCTAATAAAGCTAAGTTAAGTCTATATTTTAACCCTTTTGGTTCAATACCTGATTTATTAGACGATTGTATACTCGCTGCTTGCCAGCACTTGGTGAAAGAGCATGGCGACATACCACGTAACCAGAATGATTTTGAAAAAGCTAAAGACCATGTTCGTGCTGAACTTGCCGACTGTGTGCTCGTGTCAGCGTTAAAAGTAGAAAAAGTATTAACCTTAACCCATGAAATAGGGAAAAAACTAAAGGGTCGAATGTCTTTAGAGGTTATTCAAGCACAAGCCGACATTAAAGAACAACTTGGCTTACTGGTATTCAAAGGTTTTGTGACCGCTTCTGGTCATCAACGATTAGAAGATATTGCGCGTTACTTACAAGCGATGTTAAGACGTATGGAAAAGCTGCCGGTTGATCCCAACCAAGACCGATTGAAAATGTTAGAGGTTGCGAAAGTAAATGATGTTTATTTAGCGTTGCTTGCCAAACAGAGCAAAGGCAAGCCTATTGTTGATGATATTTTAGCGGTTCGCTGGATGATAGAAGAATTTCGTGTTTCGATATTTGCGCAAAATTTAAAGACAGCTTATCCGGTCTCTGCAAAGCGAATTTTAAATCATTTGAAAGAAATTTCAGCAGATTAAGTCGATTTAATCAACAATTCAAGTTTGAAATTTGACACTAAACACTACAATGGGTATAAAAGAGACAATAAAAATTTAAATAATAATATGGAGTAGTAATGGTTAACTTTGATGATAAACGAGATTTCTATCGGATGATGTTAAATAGTGATGTAACCGTGACCATTATCGACGATGAAGCGAACAGTCAAATATTAGCGACTTGTCGAGACTTAAGTGCGACGGGTATGGCGATTGAAATGACGCATCCTTTAGAGCTTAATACCCATGTTAAAGTTAGTGTGCGGTCTGCGAGCAGCAATGTTCAACCGTTGGAAGTTTCAGGGAAAATAGTACGCGTCACCGAAGAGGGTGAAGAGTGCTTTTTAATTGGAATTAATATTGCCGAAATAGATTAAAGACTGAGTATTAACTGGGCAATAAACAAACTAATAAAAAACGAGCACTAAGTGCTCGTTTTTTATTTTAAGACAGTCACAAAAAGTGAACTAACTTACTTGGCAGACTAAGCCTTTCAAATAATAACCTTCAGGGTAATTACTCGATATTGGATGATCACCAGCTTGTTGCAAGCGCTCAACAAAATGCACCTCGCGACGAGCATCAAGAGCGGCATCAGCAACTACTTTTTGAAATAGGCTTGCTTCCATTAAACCAGAGCAAGAAAAGGTCAGTAATATACCGTTTGGCTTGAGTAATTGCATAGCAAGCATATTAATGTCTTTGTAACCACGACATGCACCGGTTAGTTGTGCTTTTGATTCAACAAATTTAGGTGGGTCTAAAATTATCATATCAAACTGACGTTTTTCTTCGCGATATTGTCTGAGTAACTTAAATACATCGGCTTTAACAAAAGAAACATTCTTGTCTTGCAGGTTATTAAGGGCAATATTTTCTTCGGCTAAGTCGAGTGCCGATTGAGAAACATCAACATTGATGACTTCTTTAGCGTCATTTGCTGCACAATGTAAGGCGAATGTTCCGGTATAAGAAAAACAATTAAGGACTGATTTATTTTTAGCATATCGACCTGCAGTCACACGAGAATCACGTTGATCTAAATAAAAACCTGTTTTATGGCCTTTTGCGATATCAACATTAATCGATAAACCATGCTCTTTAATCACACATGCGGTTGACTCAAGTGGCTCTGTTAACCAACCTGTGATTGGCTCTAATCCTTCTTTTTTACGTACGTCAACATCAGAGCGTTCGTAGATGCTACATTGAGGATAGAGCTCTTTAATCACTTCAACTAAGGTATAACGTTGAAAGTCGGCACCGGCACTTAATAGTTGGCAAACAATTAAGTTATCGTATTTATCAATAGTTATACCGGGTAAACCGTCAGATTCACCAGCAATTAAACGATAACCGGTTAAACCGCCTTGTTCGATAAACCATTCACGTCTAGATTGAGCACTTATTAATTTTTTACGAAAAAATTCACTGTCAATTTCTTCATTTTCATTAAAGCTCCAAACTCTAACTCGAATCTGTGATTCTGGCGAGTAAGCACCGCGAGCAAGCCATTTTTCCTTGTGATCAAAGACATCAACGGTATCGCCTAACATCGGATTTCCCTTGATTTTATTAATCGCTTGAGAAAATATCCAAGGATGTTTTCGTAATAAAGACTTCTCTCGGCTTACTTTTAAATAAATTCTTGCTGACATGTGACTATACTTAATGAATTGGTAAATGAAATTGCGCAGAGTGTAGTCAATGCCAAGCTCGGGTGCAATCTTCACGTTAAGTTATTTCAGTCTACGTTAAGGAACAATAAGTATGAATGTTAGTTATATCGCCCATGTTAGCGGAAAAGTACAAGGGGTTTATTTTCGTGCGTCTAGCCAACAAGTCGCTATTGATTATGGTTTAAGTGGTTATGCAAAAAATTTGGATGATGGCGATGTAGAAATTTTAATTTGCGGTGAAGAAAAAGACGTAGATAAAATGTTAGCATGGCTCGCGTACGGACCACCAGAAGCTGAAGTGGTAAGTATGGAGAAAAAACAAGTTAAATGGCAACAACATAACTTTTTCGCGATTAGCTAATCTACTGTGTAGATAATTACCCGTAAAACGAACAAGCGTTTACAATTTAGAGGTTTTCTTGAAATATATTAACGTAACAAGCGATGAGCAGTTAACTTTTGCTGAAACACCCGTACCTGAGTTTTCGGCAGATGAATGCTTAATTCGTGTAAAGGCTATTGGCGTTAACCGAGCCGATATTTTACAGCGACAAGGAAATTACCCCGCCCCTAAAGGCGAGTCTACTATTTTAGGACTGGAGGTTTGTGGTGAAATTGTTGCTTGTGGTAGGGCGGTAAATAACTGGAAAATTAATGACAAAGTTTTTGGTTTGGTTGCTGGCGGTGGTTACGCAGAATATGTTGTTATAAAGTCTAGCCAGTTATTTTATCTGCCTGCTACCTTTACTTTTGAACAAGGTGCAGCTTGCGCAGAAACGTTTCTAACGGCCTACCAAAGTCTATTCTCAATTGCTCAGTTACAACCTAAACAATCAGTGTTGATACATGCTGGTGCCAGTGGTGTTGGCTGTGCTGCTATTACACTTGCCAAAGCGAAAGACTGTTTTGTTGTTGTGACCGCTGGCAGTGAAGAAAAATGCCAAGCGTGTTTAAAATTAGGTGCAGATGTTGCGATTAACTACCATCAAAATTCTTTTGAACAATGGAAAAAAGCAAACGTTCCCGATGGCTTTAATGTCATTATTGATGTGGTGGGCGGAGATTACTTACAGAGAAACATAAATGTCGCCGCAGTTGATGGTCAAATTGTTATTCTGTCTATTTTACAAGGCCGCTACTGCGAAAAAATTGACATAGGCAAGATGCTTTCAAAGCGAGTCAGTATTACAGCTTCAACCTTAAGAAACAGGAGCAATGATTATAAAGCTGAATTAGTGGCTAACTTTAAAGAAGACTTTGGCAAGTTACTTTGCGCAGGGCAGTTATTACCAGTTATTGATACTTGTTACCAATGGCAAAATGCCGATAAAGCCCATCAACGTATGTTGGAGAATGGTAATATCGGCAAGTTAGTACTAATGGTTTAATAACTAATGTTAATTAGTTATTAGTAGAGATTTTTGTTTTAATTCGTTGCTTACGACGAGCACCTAATCCTAATAAACCTAGAGCTAAGATTGCTAAACTAGCAGGCTCTGGTACTTTAACAGTGCCAGGGCCACAGTTATCCTCATTTGCATTACAAAAATCACCAAAAAAAGTGATGTGTGACAAGTTGTCACTGCCAACTTTGCCATGGTTGGGAGGAGTAACCCATTGCCCGCTTGTTACCGACGCAGCTAAGCTCATACAGGCATAATTTAAGTTATCAGTGGTTTGGTTGACACTACCAGTGTTACAAATTCCTGTGTCGACAGTGGGAGTTTCAATTTGCCAAAACAAACGAAAATTTTGACCTGTTTTTGCAACCCAAAAGCGTATATCAGGAAATTTTTTTACGTTGTCATTATAAATCCAAGCACCCTCTTTTTTGTCTCCTGTCATCTGATCAAACGTGGTATAAACCAGATCTGCTGGTTTTTTAAATTTCCAATCAGTTTCAACAGCGCTTGAATTTGTTTCAAAGTTGCGACCCACATTAAATTTGCCAATAATGTCAGCTAAATAGTACTTATTAGCACCTGTTCCTACAAAAATTGAACATTTAGAGCCAGAGTAATCGTTAGCGTCATAATACTTACATTCTTGACCTGCTTGAGCCCCTGTAATTAATGCAGATACTTGGGTATAGACAGCAAAGCTATTAAATGAAACTAAAGCTAGTGATGATATTATCATTAGCTTTGTTGTGTGTTTTTTAATACAACGGAAAATTGTCATTCTTAACTTCCAAATTATATGATAAATCTTGTACATGATGCTTACAATCAATGCAATAACTAAGCCGTAAAAAAAATATAGTTTTAAAACAAGGTGATGTAGGCGTTAGGGCCCAGTTTTATCCTATTTCTCTAGAGTGTTGTAAAATATCCTGACAGTGTATTATGCTTGAGCAATATAGTTAAGCTAATAAATTGCTTTTTCATGAAAAGATTATAGCGCAATATTTATCTTATTAACGAGTAGATAATGGTTTTTATTGAAATGTTTACTGATAAAAAGCACAATCATCCTTGTCTTTTAAATTGTTCGAGAAGTTAATGGTGCGTCACGTTTTTATACCCAAAATATTTTTATTTTTATTTTTAATAACTTTTCAGCAAGTAGCTCAGGGGAATGATAAAGATGTGCTTGAACAAGCTAATATCGCTTTTAAAGATAACCGCCATAATGAAGCGCTCATTCATCTTAAAAACTTAACCCAAAAAGAACCCAATAATTTAGCGGCAAGGCTTTTAATGGCTGAGGTACTTATTGCTTTTGGCAAAGGGGCTACTGCAGAAGTTGAACTCAATTTTGCTGAAAATTTAGGGGCAGACAAAAACCGAACATTCTTGCTGTTTGCGGAAGCTTATTTATTACAAGGTAAATACCATGACACCATCAATCACCTAGACAAACAGGTGCAAGATGAAATACTCGCCGCCAAAATTTTTGTTTTAAGAGGCCATGCACAACTAGGCTTGCGACAGTTATCATTGTCAGCAGAAAATTACCAACAAGCGTTATTACTTAATGCGGTTAATATCGATGCAAAATTAGGTTTAGCGCAGGTGGCTTTAAATTATTATCGCTATGATGAAGCACAAACATATGTTGATGATGTACTCAGCGGTTTTTTCCCTCCAGTGAATGCTTGGATATTAAAAGCGAGTATCCACCAAAATATAGCTGAATTAGATATTGCTTTTAAAGCTATAAATAACGCTTTATTAGAAAACCCTAATCATATTCAGGCACTTATTTTACGCGCTAGTTTATATATAGAGTTTATTGAATACGAGAGCGCAAAAAAAGATATTTTGACGGTGCTTCAACTTGTGCCCAATGAACCTAAGGCCATGTTTTTATCAGCAATGATTGAAACCAGAGAAGACGAAAATTCAAATGTTAGGGAAAAACTTTCAAAATTAAGTGAATCATTGTCAACGCTTGACAATGATACCTTGGATAATAACCCTAGTTATTATTATTTGGCCAGTGTTGTGGCTTTTCAGCAAAACAATTATGAAGCAGCTGATCAATATATTAAAAATTATTTAAATATTGATCGCTTGAATATTAAAGCAATGACCTTCTCAGCGACAATTCACATCGCCATGAAAAACTATACCGCGGCATTGTCAGTATTGAATAAAGCCAATTTACAAAAAGAAAATAACCCTAAAGTTATCTCTCTTTTAGGGTTGGTCAGTTCTGAGCTTAAGCAATATGAGAAAGCAAAGTTTTACTTTCAAAAAGTTATTGAATTACTACCTGACTCATCGATTGCCTCGCAACAGTTAGCAAAAAATAGTATTGATATGGGGGCGTATCAACAGGCCATAGATACCTTGCTTTCAATCAACGCTTCATCGGAGTATCAGTCAACCATTAGTTTTTTATTGGTGCAAGCCTATGTAAAGTCAGGGCAAATGACTAAAGCGGTAGCGCTTGCTGAAAAATTAGTTAAAGCACAACCAGATAATAAAGAGTTCCTTCATCATCTCGGTTTTATTTATCAAATAGTGGGTGATTATAATAAAGCAAAACAAGCATTCGAACATGCTCTTAGTATCGACGCTTTACACATTAAATCACTGATTAGTTTGGCAGAAACACTACTTGCGACGGGCAAAATAAAAGCATCGTTTGAATTATTAGAGCAAGCACTTTTAAAACAAGAAAATAATAAAGAACTCATTAGCGCTTTAGGGAAGAATTATACTCAAACCAGACAATTTAAAGAGTCAATCGTTTGGTTTAAGAGGGCTTATAATATAGAACCCAATAATAAAGACTTACTTAAACAATTGTCTTTTAGCTACATGGCGGCAGGCGAACCCGTCGAAGCAATAGAAATAATAGAAAGTTATTTATCTAATCATGAAAAAACGGCTGATTTATTTGTATTACTAGGCAATTACTATCAGCAACAAAACAATTTTGACAAAGCACTGCAAAGCTTCAACAATGCTATAAAATTTGATGGTGAAAAAGGGAAGGTCTATTTTTATATAGCCCAATTTTACCAAGCAAATAATAAACCAGATGATGCCCTTGAAGCCTATAAAAAGTCTATCGCCTGGTCTGAAAATAAGCAGATACCGTTAGTGGCGGCAAGTCAGTTTTTGAATCAACAGAAAAAACCTCTTGAAGCGATTAAACTTGCTAATGATTTTTTAGAAAGTTATTCAACTAAATTACAGATGATTTTGGCGCATTCTTATTATTTGTCTGGCCAATATGATAATGCCGAAAAGAGTTATAAAAAGACATTAGCATTAACACCACCTCAAGATGAATATCATGACAATATTGTCGTTGGTTTAAGTCTGGTGTATCAAGCACAAAAACGAAATAGCAAAGCAACTCAGCTATTGACAAAGTATTTGAACAAAGAGCCGATGAATTTTTTAATGAATTCTTCGCTAGCAGAAATTTATATGATTAATGAGCAGTGGAAAAAAGCTTACGATATTTATATTTTGTTGTTAACCAAATATGCACAACAAGCCGTATTACATAATAATGCAGCGTTTGCTGCTTTGAATTTAGCCTTGTATGATGAGGCAGAAAAGCATAGTTTAGCGTCCTTAGCTATTACAAAAAACCACCCTGATTCCCTCGATACACTTGGCTGGATTTATTATCATACTCAAGAATTTGATAAAGCACTGCCACTATTTCGCCAAGCGCTTGCACTAGATTACTCTAAAATTGAAATTAAATATCATTTAGCGTTAACCCTCAAAGCGCTTAATCGAGAAAAAGAGGCTTTTAATACCTTATTAGAAGTGGTTAATAGTAAACGTGATTTTCCAGAGAAAAAAGAGGCTCAACAATGGTTAAAATTATGGGCTGATGCTCTACGTACTGATAATGATATTTAGATATCATTATTATGCTCTAAAGCAAGTCAGATAAAGGGCTTCGAACGCCATTAGCGCCATGCTCAAGTACATGGGTATAAATTTGGGTTGTACGTAAATCGCTGTGCCCTAGTTGTTCTTGAACTGTTCTTATATCAGCCCCTCTTTGCAATAAATGCGTAGCAAATGAATGCCTTAAAGTATGACAAGTTATTACCTTATTTAACTTCAATTGATTTGCTGCTTTTTTAACTGACTTTTGAATACTACTTTCATTGAGGTGATGCCGACTAAGATATTTGAATTCTGGTTCAATACTTAATCGAGCAGAAGGAAATAAATATTGCCACTTGAATTCTTTTGCGGCATTGGGGTATTTGCGATTAAGAGCATTTGGAATCCAGACACCTTTATAGTCAATATTTTCTATATCGCTAGTATGATATTTATTAGTCCTTTGAATTTGACGGTACAGTTCAGGTATAAGCTCAGTGGCGAGGGTAACTCGACGATGTTTGTTCCCTTTACCGTTCCAAACTGCGATACAGTGATAATTAAAGTCTATATCTTGTACTCTTAAACGAATAGCCTCCATTAGCCTTAAGCCACTACCATATAAGAGGCTTACTAATAAATGATGTTGTGAGGGTATTTTTGATAGAAGTTTCATAACTTCTGTAGGTGTAAGCACATCAGGTAATTTTCTAGGCCGGCGGCTTAAGTTAAAGTTTAGTTTTAAACTTAATTCGTTTTTTAAAATTTCTTTGTATAAAAAAGCTAATGCATTCAGTGCAAGTGACTGGGTAGCGGTTGAAACGTTTTGTTGATTAACTAAATAACTGAGAAATCTCTCAACTTCGATATCCCCCATGAGTGCAGGGTGAGTTTTATTTGAGTAATTTATAAAATACTTTATCCAATGAATATAAGTTTCTATGGTTCTTTTCGCGTATCTTAAGTTACGCATATGCTCTTCGATACTCATTAAAAAAGGCGATTTAGCGTCCATAATATAAAATCCATTTACTGTTGTTATATACAGCTTAGCTGGTGTTCGGTTCTTTTGCCAATATACCGAAAGATTCGGCGTTGCACCTTTTGAAATATTTAATAATAATAAAATGTTAGTGTTGTTATTATGTTGTAAAGTATGATAATTGTAACTGTAAATAAACAAGGAATGCTAAGTGTTATATATTGCTTAGTTTTTCGGTCTAATAAGCTGTTTTATTTGTAGTTGTTTTAACTAGTTTGAATGAATGCCAATAAACCATTAACTCCTTATTTTAATTGACTTCTTACCTGTTTCTTGTTTTAAATAGCCTACCTGTTTTTTATATAGCGTGACTACACTGTGTCTACATGCAAAATAACCAAGTCTTTTGTAGACAAACTTGCACTTCCTGAAAAGGGGCAGGTTTTCTACCGAGATTCAGAGCTTAAAGGCTTTGCTGTTCGTGTTACTACGGGCGGTAGTAAAGCGTTTGTATTAGAGAAACGTATCAACCGAAAACTCAAACGAATTACGCTTGGACGTTATCCTGAAATTACGGTCGAAATGGCACGTAAAGAAGCACTTAAATACCTAGGCGAAATTGCAACGGGCATTGACCCAATAGCAAAGCGCCAACAAGCCCAAGCTGAGCAAATGACGCTTTGGCAAGTCTGGCAAGATTACCGAAGAATAAAGTCTTACTTAAAAGATAAAACCTATGTTCAATATGAAATGTATCTGAACGGTGAACTAGAAGACTGGAAAAATAAACGCCTTGTCGATATTACCAAAGACATGATATCAACTCGTCACGGTCGATTACTAAAAAGTCATAGTCCTTCTTATGCTAATACCGCAATGCGAATATTGAGTGCGATTTATAAATTTGCAAAAGACCAATATGAAGATAACAATGGTTTAAGCCTATTTCCTCATAATCCTGTTGACCGTTTAGGACAAATAAAAGCATGGGCGAAAGAGCCTAGGCGCCAAACGGTGATTAAGCCCAAAAAATTTGAACTTTGGTATAAAGAACTGCAAGAAATGAAGTTTAATACAGGGGCAGAGTCACACCATGTTGTCGCGGATTATCTTCTTTTTCTATTACTGACTGGATTAAGAAAAAATGAAGGGGCTACGCTAACATGGAGTAATGTAGACTTGGATGAAGGAACAATTTATATACCTGATACTAAAAACAAAGAGCCTTTAACATTACCTTTATCAGATGTTCTTATTGGTATACTCAATTACAGGTTACGATTCAAAACAAATGAGTATGTCTTTTCATCGAGAAAAGCAAAATATCTAGCGCACCCAGATCAAGCGTTAAAACACTTATGTGAGGCATCAGGCATTAAATTTACGTTTCACGACTTACGCAGAACATTTATTACGGTAGCGGAGTCATTAGATATATCATCGTATGCCATTAAACGGCTCGTTAATCATAAAAACGGCTCAGACGTGACAGAAGGTTACATTATTAACAATCACGACCGTTTAAGAGCGCCTATGCAACGCATAACCGATTTTTTTAAAGAAAACTGCAAAATAAACATGGATGATTATGTATCAAGATAAAATAGAACAAGAAGTAAAAAATGCAATTGCTTTGAATGGAGACTCAGTAAAACGATCAAATATATTTGAAGACACTTCATTAGAACCATTAACGTTTACAGCTTATGACTTTGCTTGTGATGCAACACACTTATCTCGTGATATTTTGTCAAAACGAACGAATGAAGAGGTGATCGTTCTTTCTAAAGCAATTGATTCAATGTTGAAATTAGGGGACGGCTTATTGCACGAGTTATCGCAAAAGCTACTCAACGAAACCACTTCAAGGCAGAGTGTTACGTTATCGAAAGGCAGAGCATTATATTTGTTGTGTGATTATTTTGATTTAAACACAATAGTGATTGAAAACCTTCAGTGGTGTGAAATATTCGCCACTCTTACGTTAATGCATTCGGCTGAAATAAAATTTATCTATGACAATCGCTTTAAAGAAGACGCATTATATTTGCCATTAAAAGAACAGGTCGGTGATGAGCAGTTTGCGATTATGCAACAAGCTACGTTGGATAGGGCTATTAGAGACTTACTTGAAGAAATTATTGATAGTATTGCTCGTGCTGAATGTTTGTTTGATAAAAAACAAAAGTCAGCCATTACAGGAAGTAAAGGAGGTATTTCTAAAGGAAAGCGTATAGAACCACTGAAAGAAGAAGTCATTCGGTTGTATTTAGCAAAATACTCTAGCCGTTCGAATCGACATGCCGCTAAATTAATTGAAGCTGATTTAACTCAATCAGATAGCTCGTTATTAGCGTTATCAAGCTCAGAAGAAAAGCAGGTAGAGTTTGGAAAGTGGATTGGTAAGTTCAAAAACGGACAAATTAAATTTCCTATCAACAAATAATCATCAAAAAGTATACTTATACGCCCTAAAAGTATACTTCTACTCCCTATAGGTATACCGCTACCCCCTAGGGGCATTCATACCAGTTAAAACATGATCGAAACTCAACTCGTCCTTTAAAACAACGAGTAAAGAGTCATGAGAATTAAATTATTAAATACTAAAGAAACTGCTGAAATTTTGAGGGTTAGTGAAGCTTTCCTTGAGCGTGACCGATGGGCTGGTGCGCGCATCCCCTTCATCAAAGTAGGTGCGAGAGCCATTCGTTACCGCTTACAAGATATCGAAAGTTATATTGAAAACAATATCTGTTATTCAACCAGTAATGGTGGGGTGGCATGATGAAATTTTCAAACTTCAAGCTAATCGGGTTTTTGCGTATACAGCACTTAGGACAAAAGTCCGTTGGTGGTGAGCATGCGTAAATCACCTAAAAACACCAAAAGCCAAAAATTTGATTTAGTCATAATTGAATTTATTTCAAGCCGACCTCTTAAGCCGTTAAAGAAAAAGATAACGTTAACGGAATTACGCGAAATGCTTAGATATAAGGGGAAGCCTGATGTCTAAGATATTACCCGAAGATAAACCGTTAACGGAATTGAGTTCCGTTAACGAAAATACGCCTCTTTCTGTCATCGTGGAAAATTCCGTTAACGTAACGAAAGATGAAAATCTCGTTAACGACGTTCAGGACTCAACTCATGAAGTTGACTACTTAACGATATCTGGGTTTGAATCATCTTCATTATCAAGTGCATCACTGAGTGCTAATTTACTCGTTGACGAATTTAATGTTGAGGACAAACTTAATAAAACGTTTATCGGTAAGCAACTACTGAGCATTCCTTTTAATTGTCGAGTAGTCGCAAAAAACACCTATAACCGTTTACTTAAATTACCCGTTAAGGGAGCCTTTCAAGCCAATACGTATTTAAGAGAATTATGTAATTTTTGTAAGTCTATGCCTGTTGATGTTACTTGGTCTGACTCACAGATTGAACTGGTTGGTAAAACCCAAGCAAGTCAATGTCTTCAAATTGTTACTAACATGCATAATTTAGGTGATTCAAAAAAAGCGATGGTTTTCGCCTTAGAAGCTGTATTGGTTGGTTTTTCTATTAAGGCGAGAAAGGGAAAATATATTGATGGTGACATTGCCCGTTATGCTTGTGATAAGTGGTGGAGAAAAAAGCTATCAAAACTGCACAGTGTGTCAGTTGAGCGTGTTTCTCAATATGTTCATTTGGTGTCAAAAAAAAGCCAAATATACGTAACAGACGCTAACTTTCGAAAAGGGCGTGAAAACAAACGACGTAATCAATTATTCATGGCTGAATTGGAATTAGTTAATGAGCGAGGGGATGTTGTTGATTTAACTGAAATGGCAAACAGCACCAATGCAAATCCTGTGAATCGTCGTAATGAACTTATGGCGAGATTACATGGCTTTGAAGTCTACGCAGATAAACATGGTTATGTTGCAGACTTTCTAACAATCACTTGTCCATCACGCATGCACCCCGTTCATAGTAGCGGCAGGCCTAACGAAAAATTTGATAGTACTAGCCCAAAACAAGCCAATCAATATCTAGGTAGCCAATTTGCAAAGTGTCGTGCACACCTTGCTCGACTCAATGTCGACTATTTTGGTTTTCGAGTCGCAGAGCCGCATCATGATGCCACGCCACATTGGCATATCCTCGTTTTTGTTAAACCTGAGCAACGTCACATATTAAGAGAAACGTTCTCTTTTTATGCTTTACAGGTCGATGGTGATGAAACAGGGGCACAAAAATACCGATTTACTGTTGAGCCTATCCTTAAGTCAAAAGGCTCTGCGGTGGGGTATATCGCGAAATACATTTCTAAAAACATTGATGGTTTTGGTGTTGATAAAGACAACTACGGCAATCCTGCTGATATTGCGGCATTGCGGGTGAGTGAATGGTCAAGTTTGTGGGGAATTCGTCAATTTCAGCAGTTTGGTGGTCCACCTGTTAGCTTGTGGCGTGAAGCAAGAAGATTGGCGTTAAAAGAAGAGGTTAACATATCCTCTGTTTGGGTTGCCGCGGATAGTGGTAATTGGTGTGAATTCATTGAAGCGTTGGGCGGTGTAAACGTTAAACGTAAAGATTTACCTGTTCAGTTAGTAAAAGAGTTTATTGAAACCGAAGGTGAATATTTGGAGCCGATAGGATATGTGATTAAAGGCTTAAGTTGTGGCGGTGAAGTTTACGTTAGTCGTGAGCACACATGGACAAAACGTCGCAAAGAAAATGAATCTTCTTTGGGGTTAGGCGAAAACGAAGTTTGAGTTAACTTGGAGTTCTGTAAATAACTGTACTGATTAATAAAATGACTTAACGTTGGTTGTATGATTTAATTTAATAAAATTTAATTCAATAAAATTAAGAAAGGAAATAATGGCTATTTTAATAGATAAAATTAGGGTCGCTGGATTTAGAGGGATTCGAGATGTTGAATTAGATTTACCAAGAGTTGCAGTGTTAATAGGTCTCAATAACGCAGGTAAAACATCTGTAGTTAAAGCATTTCAGCTTGCCTTAGGTGATTATTCAAGACATTTAACTGAAGAAGATTTTTTTATAGGACACGATGACAACCCCGTTGGTGAAATTTTGATTGATATAAGGATTATTCCTATTGATGAGCATGACAATAGAGCTTCTTTATTTGAAGAGGAATGGATAGATTTTTTTGGGGATAAAATTCAAGTAGACCCTCTAGAAAATCAGTTTTCAGCGATTAGAACAATATGTACCCCTGATCTAATCAAAGGTGGATTTAACGTTTCAAGATACTCTTTAGAACGTTGGTCAGATTTTACAGATTGGAGAACTGTTAAAGTTAATCAGAAGAAGAAAATTCGTTCTGCACTTCAATCAATACCATATTTTTCTATAGATGCTCAACGAGATCTTCATACTGAATTGAGGGAAAAAAACTCATTTGTCGGAAAAATTTTATCTAATATTAAATACAACGAAAGTGATAAAAATGCATTAGAAGGGATAATTTCTGATTTAAATAATGAAGCTGTTAACAAAAGTGAACCTCTTCTTAAATTAAAAGAACATTTAGAACAATTAAATCAGTCTTTTGTAAACTCAGGCAAAGCTGAAATAACTCCTTTTCCTAAAAAAATCAGAGATTTATCAAAGCAATTTACAGTACATTTTGGCGAAAATGAGAGTAATTTATTTTCGATGGAATACCACGGGATGGGGACTAGAAGCTGGGCTTCAATGCTTACTGTTAAAGCTTTTACTGAATTGACTTCTGAAAAGTTTTCAGCCGAAGAAGAGGCTTATCATCCCGTATTGGCTGCAGAAGAGCCTGAAGCACATTTACACCCAAATGCTCAAAGAACGCTGTATAAGCAACTAGTAGAATCCAAAGGACAAGTTATTATAACAACCCATTCGTCTTATGTTGTAGCTCTAGCAGATCAGAGCGAGTTGAGAGCTTTATCAAATGAAGAGTTAGGGGTTTGTGTTAGGCAATTAAGTCATGATATTTCTCTTGAAGATAAACGAAAACTCCAGAGGGAAGTAATTCATTCTAGGGGAGAGTTGCTGTTTTCTAGGGCAATAATTTTGTCAGAAGGAGAGACAGAAGAACAAGCTTTACCTATTCTTTTCCAAAAATATTTCAACGAAGATCCTTTTTCTTTAGGAATTAACTTCATTGGAGTTGGAGGTTCAGGAGCCAAATACAGACCATTTCTAAGATTGGCAAGAGACTTTAATATCCCTGTATTCATCTTTAGTGATGGAGAAGAACCCATCATCA
This sequence comes from Colwellia sp. BRX10-1, assembly GCF_014077545.1. Classification (NCBI taxonomy): domain Bacteria; kingdom Pseudomonadati; phylum Pseudomonadota; class Gammaproteobacteria; order Alteromonadales; family Colwelliaceae; genus Colwellia; species Colwellia sp. BRX10-1. The sequence goes on along the minus strand of NZ_JACGWC010000011.1, from coordinate 5,344 downwards.
AAAAACTAAAAAGTGCTTATGAAGAGTTTTTTGGTGTTGTTGATTTGGCTAATAGTTCTAACATTACCATTTTGGAAGGTACCGATTTTGAGGGATATCTTTTATCCAGTGGTTATGAAGAACTTATTAAAAACACCATAATTGTCCAGGAAGGAGCAACTAAAATTGCTTCTTGGATATCAAAGCGGCAAGGTACAGCGTTAAAGCCTGTTCGTACAGGAGCCCCAGATTGTGTTACTTGCAAACAACCTATTCTAGAATCTACAATTAGGGATTATTCAAGTGAAAACGGAACACAAAAAGCAATTTTGGAAATACTTGATTCTAAAAAACCAATGTATGCTCAAGCTGTTGCGCAAGAATTGTGCAAGTTAACGAAAGAACAATTACCACCCAAGATAATAGAGTTTTTTGAAAAAATTAGGGCAAGGATCTAGCTATGATGACATTATCACCAAACCAAGAACTTGTTGTAAAATCTGAGCTTGATAAGAATATTCAAGTATTAGCTTCAGCTGGTTCGGGCAAAACAAGAGTGTTGACAGAACGAGTTCGATATATACTTGAACAAACTAAAAAAGATAGAGTGATTGCGCTTACTTTTACTAACAAAGCTGCAGAGGAAATGGTAGAGCGCCTATCTGACTCAGAAGAAGCTGTAAGCAGAACTTGGATATCTACTATTCATTCTTTATCTCAAAGCATAATAGAGCAATACGGTCATACTATAGGGTTACCATCCGAACTAAATATATATGACAGAGATAAAGATAGGATGGAAATATTTTTACAGTCCTTGAGAGATGATGGAATAAATATCGATGACTATTTAGATGTTTCTGATTCTAGAGAACATCGCAACAGACAAACCATTATGCAAAAATATATGGATGCTTTCTCTACCATAAAGCGAGAGTTTCTTACTGAAGATGAAGCGCTAATTAAATTTGCTGGGCAAGAGCGAATTTGGAAAATATATCAAGACTATCAATCTGCCTTATTAAATAGTGGAGGGATTGATTACGATGATATTTTATTTTATGGGCATCAATTACTATTAAATTACGATTGGATTTCAAATATTTACCGAACAAAATATAAACACGTCTGTGTCGACGAAGCTCAAGATTTGAATCGTGCCCAGTATGAATTTATTAAAGTGTTCTGTGGTCAATCAATTAAGAGTCTTTTGATGGTTGGAGACCCAAACCAAATGATTTATGGCTTTAATAGCTCGTCATCCGACTTTTTATGTGATGAATTTATACGTGACTTCAAGCCTTTAAAGTTTGAATTAAAAGAAAACTATAGAAGTACAAAGTCCATAATTAATGTCGCAAATAAATTAAAACCTAACTCTCAAGAAGAGCATAGTGCAGCACTTGTTGGTGGAGTTACTTTTAATGCTTTGGAAGACGAATATGTAGAAGCACAATTGATTACAAGTCAAATTAAATTTTTACTTGAAATGAAAACTCATGCGGAAATAGAAGGCGATATATCTCTCGATCATATGGTTGTTATCGCTAGAAATCGTTTTGTTTTTTCAGCCTTAGAAGAAAAGCTTTCTAATGAAAATATTAAGTACTTTTTAAAGAAAGGAGAACGTTTAGCTGAACCAAATTCACTTTTTGGGAAAGTGTTAGATTATGGTTTGAGGGTTAAGCTAACACCAAAAGATTGGGTTGATGGAAAAAAACTTTGTAAGTTACTTAAAATATCACCCCCAAATAATTGGGGGGAAGAAAAACAGTTATATAATTGGTCAATAAATATAGATAGCAATTCAGACGTTCAATTTCCCGAACTTCAATCTACTTTATTAAAAGAGCTTGAAGAATTAGATAATGAAGAACCTAAAATAAGAAAATTTGTTGCTAAATTTGATGAAAAACTCAAAGCTTTAGCCTCTATAAGTATTAATGATAAAGAGAAGTTAGAGTTAGAAATGAGTATTTCAGAATTAAATGATTTTAAGGAGTTATGGCTTAGATTTAAGAAGAAAGGCATTGGTGACTCATTGAAAGCATTTCGTAATGCAATGGCTTTAGGTCAAATAACAGAAAGCATGAATAATACAGGAATAACTTTAAGTACCGTACATACAATGAAAGGATTAGAAAAAGATATAGTCTTTTTGATGGGGATGTGTGAAGGCGTATTTCCTGACTACAGAGCTAATTCAAACAGTGAAATATCAGAAGAGAGAAATAGTGCATTTGTGGCAGTAACTAGAGCGAAAAGGTGGCTATATATTTCTCACCCAGAAAAGAGAACGATGCCTTGGGGAGATGTTAAATGGCAGCAGGTTTCAAGGTTTGTTAAAGAAATGCAATAATTGGCAGCCAATATTTATCATAACAAAGATGTTTTTTAGTATTTTAAAACATCTTATTTACAATAAAAAATTAAATTAATTGAGATAAATAATGTATTGGTGGGTTAATCAAAGTACATCTTTTAGTAAAGAAGTCGAAGGTGGTTATATTTGGTCTCCTCAGACCCTCTCAGGTGGTATAAAAAGTTACAGCTTTGATTGCATGAAAAAAGTATCTATAGGTGATGTGATTTTTTCGTACTCTAAGGGGGAAATAAGGGCGGTAGGAATTACAACTACTACTTGTATCGATAGTGATCATCCTTTGGGTTCGGAACTCTGTTCGACAAAGCCAGTTCCAACAAAAGGTTGGTTAATAAAAGTTGACTGGGAGGTTCTAGAGAACACAATAAGACCGAAAGATAATATAATTAAAATTGCACCACTTTTACCTGATAAATATTCTCCGATTCAAAAAAATGGAAATGGAAATCAAGGTGTGTACCTTGCCCCTATATCGGAAGACTTGGCTAGTGTTTTAAAAGAATCTATTGCGATACATCATGATGTTATTGAAAGTTTGATTGGTAACCAAAATGAGATTGATATAGTTAATATATCAGAGATGGATTTGGAAGAAGTCGTTTCTATATGTAAGGGAAGTTTAGATGTAGATAAAGAAGAATACTGGCATATGATTTTTGAAAAACATCCAACCCTTTTAAATGTATTATTGCCAACAGGAATGAAATTGAGGCAAAGTAAGTGTTATCTAGGTGGCAAAAAAATTGATAATAAAGGCGGTAATATCATTGATTTCCTATTTATTAGTAATAAAAGTAAAAATTCGGTATTAATTGAAATAAAAACGCCAAAGACAAAATTGTTGGGAAAGAAGTATAGAGATAATGCATATTCTATCCATGAGGAATTGTCTGGGGGTGTAGTGCAAACATTGAATTATAAAAATGAACTATTGATGAACTACAAAAACCTTCTCTCTGGTGAGGATGAGGATTTCTTTAATGCATTCAACCCCAGATGTATTTTACTTGTAGGATCGTACGAATCTATTTCTTCCTGTCCAATTAAAAAGAAGTCATTTGAATTATTTAGAAGTAGCCTAGCTGGTGTTGAAATTGTGACATATGATGAACTACTTGAGCAGTTATGATTATATGTAACGTCGAAATTTGAAAAGCATTTATAAAGAGTAAATATTTGGTTGTTACTCTTTTAACTTCTTAATTAATATTTTTAGTATACATAGAGTATACATGGAAGGGGTGGCTTGCGATAAGTTATTGATTTAATGTGCCATTATGTTATTTTAGATATAATAAGCTGTTATACGTTTCGAGGTAGAGTGTGCATCCCGATTTTGAGTTTCAAATATATCCAAAGCATATATTGAAAGGTAAATATATTACTGATGACAATGCGGATATAATTTGTAAAACAGGGTTACCTGGTTTTGTTTCTCCTCATTTATATTTTGGTGAATTTGAAGATGAACAATTTCTACCATTGTTAACAAATTGGTCTTGGGCAAGTGATTGGGAAGGTAATATAAAACTTGCTATAGAAAATTTTCCAGATTGTACTGTTATAGGTTCAGGACAAAACTCTGATCCTATAGTGCTAAAACCCAATGACAGTAGTATTTATCAAGTAAGTTCTGATGGTGCTACATTAATATTTATTAATACTAATTTAGCTCAATTACTTTTAACGCTGAATGCGTTTTTAGATATGGTAGATAAAGCTTTATCTAAAGATGAAGATGCACTTATAGAGCAAAGAGTTAATCCTTTATTCGTTTCTTTATTTAAAACAAAACTATCAAAAATTGATCCTTTAGCTTTAGGTGATAATTCGCTTTGGGGTAAACTTGCTGACAATTGTAGTCTGCATCAAATAAACGTATAACAAGTTACTCAAACGGACGATAAACAGTTGGCTAGCTTCGTTCCTCGCAATTTTAGCCAACAATTTCGCGCCGCTTAGTAAGGCGTTATGTTTTTTAATCGAATGGATGCGCATATGAAAAAATGGATGATTAATAAAAGAATATTTATGTTAGGTTTCTTGCCTGTTCTAGGTGTTCTTATTACACTTCTTTTAAATTTTATTGCTGGACCTGGTTATACAACCGCAGTAAATCAAGGTGCTATTTACATATATTTCAAGGGCTCTGTTATTTGGTCGGTGTTTGCATTTTTTACAGGTATATATATGTACTCTAAATGTAGTTCAATGAACCATATAAAATTTGTACTTGGAGTTTTATCGGTCACTTTCGGTGTCGCCATGCCTTGGATGATCGGTATGTCGTAGTGTTCAAAACATAACAAGAATTTCAAGCGGGACAAAATAAAGTTGGCTGTTTTGTTCACTCCGTTCACTTATTTTAGCCAACGTTATTTTGCCCCTTAAATGGGCGTTAGGTGTATACGGATGTCACTCTGTTTGGTTGTTTCAAAACTAGCCACTGAAATAGAAATACAGCTTGATGGTTGTACTAATAGCCAACAGTCAATGCTGAAACTTATGATAGAAATGCCGAAATATTTAGCTATAAATAACTTGGCCTTATGGGAGGCTGATTATCGCTCCTCTATTAGCGAAGATGAAGACGAAATTAGTATTGAGTACAAGGCGATAGATATATTGTACGAGCTCGCAGGTTTAAACTTATTTGGCGAATTTCAGGTGAGTTTATCTAAGCAAGTGTATTCGAGTGTTGTCGCCAATTTAGAGCGGCTTGGTATTCAGGTTACAAGTGGTTTGGACGTTTCTCGGTGGTAGATACACCTAACAAGCCACTCAAGCAGGACAAATAACAGTTGGTTTTGTTCGCTTCGCTCTCTATTATAACCAACTATTATTTGCCTCTTAGTGGGGCGTTAGGTAAGTAAATGGATTTCGTAGAAAAGTTTCACATTCAGCATAAAAAAAGAATCATGTATTCATTAATTGCTATGGCGTTTTGGATTCCTGCTTTAATAATCAATTATTACGATTTAA
>NZ_JACGWC010000019.1:0-76588 GCF_014077545.1 Colwellia sp. BRX10-1 | reverse complement strand
AAGAAGAGATATAAGTTATTTTAAGCCATATTGAAATAATTCAAAAAACATAAAAAAACTCTTTAAAAAACTCTTTAAAAAACTAAAAACCTATAGCCCTTTATATTCGTAGGTTTGAAAGGTGGAGTAAAAAACTTTACCCCCGTATTACTAGACGGGGGTATAAAAAAGTCACCTATCGGTGACTTAAATGCAAAATATCTATATACATAATCTAAAACTAATTAAGACAGTAAATGCCACATTGCAGACATTAGGATTCAATCTGCAACGTTAATTTGGATTAGATTTTTGCATGGATAGCGCCCTGTAAAGGGGGAAATTGTAGCTGGCTAAAATGTGAAGCGGAGCGGTACCTGCCAACTGTAATTTGTCCCACTTGAATAGCTTATAGTTCTACCAAGCCACTTAATAAAGTAACTTGCTTTTATATTAAGTGGAACATGCTTCTATTGGTTACGAATATTAAACAAAAAAAAGCCCCGCAAATTGCGAGGCGAAAGGTTTAATTGGTTGGGGAATCAATCAAACTACGTGTTAATAAAAGTCAAAACCGATATTACACATTTAAAAAATAAACAAATTAGCTTTTGTATTTTTTAGCAAAGCGAACTATGTTTTGGCCATTACAAACTATGTATCTAACATCACTGTAATTTTCATTAACGAAGTTAAAGCCATTAATCGCCGCATCTGCACAAATTTTTGACGCCTTATTTTTATTTGTTGTAACAAATTTATATTGTGGTTTTGTTACAACTAATTCTATTTCTGCAATTTTAGCTACTTTTTTAGGCGTTTTTGAAAACTGAATTAATGATTTACCGTTACATTGGATAATGTATTGAAGGCCACTATAGTGAATACCTAATTCTTTGGCTTTATCTTCTGCTGAAGTTAAGCCATTTTGCGCTGCAGCTAGACAAACTTGAGTTTCAGCTGAATAGTCAGTTGCGATAAAATTTACATTAGACGTTGTCGCAAATGTGTTTAAAGAAACAATGGCAGTAAGTGCTGGTATAAGTAAAGTTTTCATAAGTACCTCAGAAATTTAAAAAGTTTGGAATGCTTTAATTGCCGACGAGTGTATAGAGCTAAAACTCTAATGTAAATAAATTTCGTAATAAAACCACTATTTCGTAATTATATTTGTATTTCGCTGTGTTTTGTTCTTTTTTTACGTTATTTAGTTACAATGCGGTATTAATCTAACTATATTTAAAGGGATATTAGTAAAGGCTATCGTTTGAAAGGAAGGTTTTCAGCAGGAATTGACTTACCACCGCTTATGTATAAAGTGAAATAAAAGGGGTCAGAGTCGTTTTAAATGAACTGTATTGGGGTAGTCGGTTTATGATTACTTTTGCCACACAGCTGACATCAACCTGTGAAGGCTTTAAGTTGATTTGGATTAGATTTTGTATTGGTAACGCTCAAAATCGGCTGCGTTGCACGACTTGTTAGCCCGATAGACTTAAAAAATATCATTTCTTTTATAAAACACTGGTTTTTGTTTACTTATTTTGAAAGATATGGGGACAGGTTTGGTTTTCGGGTCCATAAAATTTATGGCTGTCATTGCTTGTATGTGTAAATGAGGCTGAGAGGTGTTCCCCGAATTGCCTATCTTTGCGATTTCTTGCCCGATTTTAACGCTATCTCCTTCAGCTACTAATAAGCTGTTATATTGAAGATGCGCCATTAGAATAAATATATCAGTTTCTGTTTTAATGACCACATGATTACCCGCAATATTTTGTCGATCGGTCTCACCTATCTTTTGATCTGGAAGTGAATTTTCAATTGATACGATCACTCCATCGACGGGAGAAAAAAGAGATTTACCAAACGTCTTATATTTCTGTAAGTCAGTTATTTGTTCAAATGGTAGCTTTCCATCTTCAGGAGCCAAAATATCCATAGCGTATTTTTGCGACCCTACAAAATGGTGATGGTTTATTAACGGACTATTGCCACCATGAAAAACATACCAATCGCCTTTGAATGGAGGAATCAGTACAATACTATTAGTAGATTTTACCAGAAAATATATTATGGCGAGCTGATAAATTAAAAAAATCAAAAATATGGAAAGGGTAACATTGAGCGACTTACCTATTTGTTTCCGAGGCACCCAATCCAAAAGACAGAGTGTAACCACTGAACCCCATATCATGACTGTGATGACAGTAAAATCAGTAGACGAAAATTGAATCGGTATAACTGCTGTGTAAATACAATAGCCAATAATAATCCAAGTCGCATTCCTTAGAAAACCCTGACGAAGGTAAATGTCCGATCCTTGCCCTCTATATGAAAAACCCCAATCAACCTGTTTTTTTACAAGAGAAACAATAAACGTCACTATCATGGTTATTGCAGATAAGAGCAGGAATACAAATAAGTAGTTCATTAGCATTCCTGATAGCGTAGAAAACGCTAATAGAACAACCGGTAAACACAATACAATCAGTCTAAATTTTTTCATCCCATCTCCTTATGGCAGTGATTTCGTGGTCAACAGCTTATTATGGATACTTCTCAGTAATGTCAGCTCCATAACCTTAATTTAATTCGGAGTAATATCCCACAATTTCAATCCTTTAGATACTAAAAGTGTTTGGTTTTTGTAAGTGCTTGGATATTACTGAGACTCCTTAGTAATATGACAGGAATGATTCATTAGAAAATATATCGCTAAATTTATAACTGTAATGTCCGCTGTGCGCACCAAAAAGACCTAAGCCAATAATAATTAAATTGCGACTGAGAATAAACTGTAAGGCTAACTAATGAAACATTATGGATCACGTTAAAAGATTATATCAACGAGGCAACCCGAGAACGATATTATGCGTGTCTGACTTTTTCATAATATTAGTCAGTTCATAAAATTCAGCGAGTTCTTCTGGAGTCGCAGTTAGGGACAGTATTTTCTCAGAAAGGATATTCATCCGTTCAATTTCTTTAGTCGTCATAAGTAACATTCCCTGTTATTTGTTGTGTTAGCTGTATGTTAAAAACTGAAAATAACAAGTTGTGGCTAGAAGCGAGTAAAATGGTAGGCGTTATACCCCGCAATACATTACGGGATATTTTAAGAAGGGTTTTGCAGGACAGCAATGGTTGATTTTAAAAATGACTTTGCACGGCATTAAATATGTTCGCAAATCAATTTATACTGTGCGGCCTTGAGTGTATTTGATGTTGGACATCAATTGACTCTATTAACATCGCAAGCTAATCACTCTTTGTTGGAACAAAGAAGTTTCCGCTACGCTGTATAAAATCAAAGTGATGTAACTAAGCTTTCATCGTTAGTATTAATCGGCTTTTCTCGCCTAATAACTGGATCACAATAAACGTCCAATTCAATTTCATTCCTAACAAGCTTCACATGACATTCACCATTGGATAAGATTTTATAACCAATATGCTCAGGCTTAACTATGTCGCCTTCCCTATTTTTAAAGCAATAATCGAAACGGCCATCACTTGAATATTGAAAACAATTAATATAAATAATACCGATATCGCTATCACTTAATTTCACTTTGATGTCAGTAAGGCTTTTAACTTCTTTATTAACAATTGGCTGTACCGGCTCAATTTTTACGATGGTATTTGTTACGTTCTGCGGCTTAGTGAAGTACAAATAAGCAAAAACAACAGATAAAGCCATAAGCATTGCATTAATCAGCATTGGTTTTTTAATGCTTGAGGTCAATTTTGTTTTTAGCTTAGCGGCTAAATTATCCTTTGGCTTGTAAATAGCCATTGGATAGCTTTTTGATGTTGTGAAATAGTGTTTTCCTATGACAGAAAACAAGGTTCTATCATCAAATTCAATGGGCTTCTTAGCCCCTTCGTTATGAATTAAACGCACCTTTTTTTTAAAAATCTGGCCTGTTTTATAACAACTATGTAAATCTTCACGCTTAAAAGATTCACGATAATTAAAGGTATCTTTGCCCTTTGTTTTCCCATCATAGCGATAAGCAAAATGTTTTTTACCTGCGAAGCGCATGTAAATTGGCTTTATAATGAAATTCCAAAATACACCAGGGTAGAGTTTTTCGTTTGAACGACAAGAAATAATCTCTTCGATAACGGTATCTTGAATTTGTTTATCTATTGAGCCGAAATCTTGACCGATAAAATATAAGTCCCAGCCTTTCTTTCTCGATAAAACTATCCAATTAATAACATTTAAGCGGTCTGGGTCATTCCAGTTTCTTGAGTTAAATGACGTTAAAAGCTCATCAATTATAACCACACCGTTTTTATTTTCATCGTATGTATCAGGGTCGTTTTCATCTAATGTGTCATAAGCTGAGCCGATAGCATGCAAATCTATAGACCTTGGGTAATCAGGCAATCTAATATAATTTACAGCATTATTATCAGGGCACATGTTCTCTAAAAACAAATCAAGGTTAGTGACAACCTTTCGACCTTCATTTAAGTAGAGTTGTATTTTAGCGACAGCCCACTTTGATTTGCCAGAGCCGCGGCGCCCCTCGATAAAAGTAGCCATTACGCTTTAACCTTAAAACCAAGTAAAACGTCTTTAAACCTAAAAGCAAAGGCTGCAACATGGGCTGCACTAATAATACCGATACATTGAACCGTATTTGATGGAAGTAATGATAAGCCCGACAATATAAAACTGTTGGTTGGTACTGATGTTGAAATTGCAGAAAGCCCCGTATTAATAGCGGCAATAAATACAGCGGCAATAGCAATGTAAATAGCAATATAGGCTATTGAAAAAGCGGCTTTACGCGCAAGGAAAACAGATATAAGCCCAGTAATACCTGAAAAAATAGTACCTAAAAAGGCCGCTATAACACCCATGTTATTTTCTCCCTAGAGTTTGTGAAGCCAAATGAAACACATATAAACCTGTCATCATGTAAAGTATCCAAACAAGCAAAGGATGAATATAAGTGTTATATGGTGGGCAATGTGCATCAAACATAATTGATTTTTGATTACCAGCTATCGACGTGTTTAGTGAAAAGCCAGCACAAACACCTGTTGTAAAACTAGGCCAAATAGTTGCCAATGTTGGAAAATCAGGTACAGCAAAATTTGTAATATCTGGTGTTAAAGAATCTATAAAATTTGAATCAGCTGTTTCAAGACCTGAAATTGATTCGTCTATTTTTGATTTCTCAAGTTGAGCGGTAAGGTCAAAATCTTGATAATCCTTTGCATTTGATTCTTCATACTCAGCTTGTGAAATAGTGTCATCTTCTGGAATAGTAACATTTACGTTTATATCTCCAGTGACATTAATAGGATTTGTTGCACTCCCAGTTGGAACAGGTGCAGGAGTAGCGGCACCATCTGTTGAGGTTACAGGGCTAGATATTGTCCCTGTCGTGGGGTCAATAAATGGGCTGTTATTAAAAACTGATGTAATAGCTGTTTGGATTGGTTGAACCATTTCAGGGGGTACATAATTAGCGCCTGAGGGGTTCGAAGTTTGAAAGTCACCACTTGAAACATATATCATGTAATCGTTGGCTGTATTTGAAACGCCACTGGGCTGATTATAAGAACTGATAAATTCAGGTTCTACAATATCACTTGAACCGATTACGTAAGGTTGCCATTGTGAGTCGACAGAACTAGCAGGGTCAGGGTTCCAATTTTGCAATAAATCTATAGATGTATTGTGGTATTCCATCAAGTCATCAGCATAGGGTTGAGCTATATCTTCAAAACCAACAGGTTTAGCCTGATAACCATCTTGATGAGCAGGGTTTAAACAATAATCTATTTCACCGTCACCATCTGGATCAACAGGAATTATAAAGGCGGGATGTTCTTCATGAGGGCATTCGGTACTATAACCAATAACAGTTGTTTTTTGAACAAAAGTGCCAAGAGAGCCGACAGTATAAGTTGCGCAAGGGTCATTAACACCATTAACTACTCGCGCAGAACAAATTTGAACCTTAATTTCATATTCAACCGAAGATGGCCACTTTAATTCAATGGTATCTTCTGCATAGCGTGGTCTACTATCTTCTGCTGATAAGTTACTTTTACATTCTTGCATAGACATTGCACCGGGAGAAAGGCCAGTTTGATAAGAAGTACAGTTGCCACCAAAAATAGGTTCAGACTTAGGTGGTGCTTGAGGTCTTTCGCCTGTTTCAGTAGGTGGCTCTAACCATTGGCCGATTTCATCTTGAAAGTAAATTGATGCGGCCATAGCGGCAATAGCGTATGGATTTGCCCTAGCTAATTGTTTTGCTAGGGCTAGTGGCGAACTGGGATTTAAAGTAGCAACGGCAAAACGCCCAGCAACAGAAACAGCACCTCTAACAGTACTAGCGTTATAAGCATTAATTCCGATTTTTGAATAAGGTGTTGGTGGGAAATATTTTGGCGTTGAGATTGCGCGAATAGTTGGGTTTGCTAGTGTTGTGAAAGAAATTGTAGATACTAAAATAAAAATGAATAACTTATACATGATAATGCCCCATAGTTATTTTTATCTAGGAGGGGCAGACCACAAGTGGCCTGCACCCCCCTAGCTAAAAAAAAGCTAGTTAAAACTAACCACGAGCACCTTTACCGATAAAACGAGATAGCATACCGAAACCAGCTTTAGCGGCAGTAGCAGTACCAAAAATCGCAAAACCAGCAGCAACAGCAATAGCCAAATCAGCTAGAACTTCGGTAACTACAGCATCAGCATCAGCCTGAACTAAAGCGGCGTTTGCATTTGCACAAGCCATAAAACAAGCGGTAACAACAGCTGACTTTATAGCTAGGCCTTTAGATTGTGCTTTTTCTTTAAATAACTGAACTTGATTCTTATTCATAGGATGTACCTTTTTAATATGTTCCTGAGGAACGTTTTATAAACACTCTAAAAAGAGAGTGAGCTTTTCCAATGCCATATCCAGATAACCAAGCAATGCAAAGATAACCAGATATAGTTGAAAATGTTAATTCAATCACTGTCACGACTCCCAGTTGAGTACCCGATAAAAAAAACGAATACGACAACAAGTACGATAAGAAATTGAATGAAATATTCAAATTGAGGTTCAGTCATGATTATTTATCATCCGCTCTTATAACAACCACAAAAACAGCGACCATAAGAAACATGAGTGCCAGTAATGAATACTGATATTCAATAGGCATAGCATTAAGCCAGAAAGGATAAGGAGCCATAATTAATTCAATCCATTCAAATAAGTTAAATCGATACGGACATCTAAGTTGGAACACCGAGGGCAACAACTCATGTCATGCGATAGTGCTAAATCAGCCACTTTGCCTTTCCATCCACACACACAGTTAAACGGTGTATCACTAATAACTTGCGATGTAATGTTTAAGCCTGAGTCAAAGAAAGGAACGGTTGATTTAGCCATTAGTTATTTGCCTACTGATTCAAAACCAGAAACGATATTACGTGCTGGGTTTTCTGGGTCGGCATCTAACATCAAGTTAATAGGCTGTAGAAACGGACAATTCGCTTTGAACTCATTGAACAGGCCAATATCAAACGCCATATTGACCTCTTGCACTTCAAAACCTGCCATTTGAATATTGTGTTGGTCATTGATGAAATCTTTAGCCGCTTTTAAGTAAGTGACGTTTGCGAATTTGTAGGGTTTTGGTTGGCCTGATTTATTGCTGGTACCTGAGCCAAACTTAACGCTTAAAAGTGTAATATTTTTTAAAGTAGACATAGTTATTCCTGTTATCGTTTAGGTTGTTAAAATGTGGTTTTCTGCTTTATTTTGTAATTGAATTTGGTCTAAAAACTGTTGCTCTGTTATCGATATCGATAACCTTTGGGGCAGCCAAGCTCTGCTATAAGGTTCAGCAACACCTGATAAGAATTTGTCGATAATTTGGTTATCAGACATATCGCAAAGCACGCGCATCATGTTGATAGCTTTACGGGTACTGATAACTTGGTTTTCAATGATGCGTTCAATACTCATACGGGCTTTTTTAATCGTGGTTTTAATCACACTTTGCTCTTCATTTAAGAACGCTAGTGCAGGATAAGCACCCGCTAAATATTCACTGGGTTTTATCATGGCATCGAGCGGTATAACGCGCTGGCTAGAATGAAGCTCTAATTCCCAACGTACCCATTTATCATTAGGGTCGCCCATCTGAATGCCCTTCTCGTAAACACGTAATAACTTGCCTGATTGACGAGAGCCAACGTACAAAGAACGTCCCTTGTCAGGAATGAATTTGTATTGCTTCTTTAATTCACTTTGTATTTTTTTGTTTAAGTGACCTGACTCGATATACATGTAAGAAGCAGGACGACCACCAGAGCAGAAGCCCCCCTGCTTTGCATACTTACGTGCAACATTAATCGACCGCTTCCCTGCGAAATCATCATGAGCTAAATCGATACGGGTTATTTTGATAGACGGTATGTTTTTAATTTCTTCATACACACGTGCCATATCTAACGCGTCACAACCGAGCCCCATAAAAGAAACATAACAGCCAAGGTTCTTTCCACCCCAAGCAATAATTCCTGCATGCTCTCCGTCTGCGTAAAGGTTGGCTGAATATTGATAGTTAAAGCGACCTGTTGAATTGGCTTGTACTGTCCACATGTAAGATTCTGCTGTGAATACATGATTTAAACGACAGACAAATCTTTCAGCTTCACCGCAGCAAAGTACATCAAGTAAATCGACCCCGATATTTTCTAAAAGGTTATTTATCCGATCATCATATTTAACCGCTGTATCGACTTCTAATTCACCATCAAGCATTTCACGCAGTTCATAACGTGCCGCGACTTCATTGGAAGACAGATAAGACGTTTTAAGGGAAATGTCTTTATGGCGTCTGTTGTTATATTCACGGGTAATTTCAGTACAGGCTGTTTGATATCGGTTCAATACATCCTTGTAGCCATTGGCATCAAAAGCCGCAACATTAAGTAAATCACTATCTTTCTTTGTTTTTAAGGTTTGTAAGTGTCTAGTTAATGCTGCGTTTTTTGAATTAGTGACAATCTCGCCTTTGATACAAGCACCAATTTTGGCAAGGTCTTTTATGCGTAATAACTCTTTTGGTGACCATGTCAGCGATAAAGCATCAACTTTGCAGGGTATATTATTGGTCATTGAATACTCCTGAGTCGTATAAATCTTGAAAGTTGTCTTCGGTAACTTCAATCAAGTTGAAGTCAACACCATAGATAGGTTGTAAAAAGGCAATCAATGACATTAAATTCGTAAAATGATGCACTTGGCCTTGATGCTGTATTGCCACATCGCCCCATGCTTCATTTTGAAAATAAATGTCTTTCATTGTTAATGATCCCAATTTAGTTAAATTGCCGTATTAATCTTTATTCGTGTTTTTCTTACCGATACGCGATACTTAGTTGTAATGGCGTTAAAGGTTATGAACTTGTTTCCATTCGTTTTCGGCTGCTGCATACCGTTTGTCGATATAGTCAGCAAGGTCTTCAATTTTTATTAATGTGGGGCTGCGTTCTGAGTCGCGTAATTTAAATGTTGGAATTGGAAAATCGCACCCTTTAGCTTTTTGCTCTGCTGTTTTTGGCTTGATACCGAAGAATTCTTCACAGACATTTTTCAGTTCAATCACTGGTGTTTGGAACCTAGCGAGCAATGCAAAATTTGTATTCATACAACACCTATGTAATTATTTGCGGTTATAACAGTTCAAAACGACTCAGAGACAAGTAACCGTCTCGTTACGTCTCAAAATGATATTAAATCAGATTGAGACGCTTTGCAACACTATTTTTTATGAGAAGTGCTATGGAAGATTTCGACAAACAATTAGAAGCATTATTTGAAGCAACAAAAACCATAAAAATAAATGAGTTATCTAAAGCTATAGATGTTTCTCCGAGCACAATAAGGACATGGAGAGGTAGAAATAAAATTCCTGAAAGTGCATTTAGAAAAGCAGAACAAATACGCCAAAACGTCCCAGAAAACAAAACGGATAAACGTATTAACCTACCTTTTTATGAAGTTTCCGCATCAGCTGGTGATGGAAGACTTGTAGAAGCAGAAGAGCAAACTCATTTAATTAGTTTTGCACCTGAATGGTTAGATAAAGAAATAGGTGTAAACCCAAAAGAAGTTTTTTTGATGTTGGTTGAAGGTGACAGTATGTATCCAACATTAAAGAACGGAGCCATGATTATGGTTAACCAAGATTTTAATGGGCTAAGTGATGGTATTTATGTGATGCGTCATGAACACAATTTATTAGTGAAAAGATTACAGTTATTACCGGGCGGTATCATCAAAGTGAAATCAGATAATAATATGTATGAACCTTGGGAAATAAACAAAGAACATTTAAATGGTACGGATATCGAGCTAATAGGCCGCGTAGTTTGGTCTGGTCAAAGAATGTAAATCTCAGCACACTATAATATTTAAAATATACGGATATATAAATGATTATCAAGGACAAAGATCTTCAAAAAGTAAGATCAGCAATGGCCGTAGCAGGTCAAAAACAAGAGCAAAACGTTGCTTTCTTTTTAAGAAGAGAGTTCAAAGATCACCCTCAAGTATTTGTCATTAATGATTATAAATTTTCATTCAATAATGAAACGGCACAAATAGACCACCTAATAATTTATCCCTTCGGATTTTTATTGATTGAGTCAAAAAGTATTAGCGGAGAAGTTAAAGTTAATGCGCTTGGTGAATGGACTCGTAGTTCAAACTCAAGTTGGTTTGGTATGCCTTCACCGATCAAACAAGCAGAACTTCAACAAAAACTATTAAGAGAATTATTGCATCATCACCGAGCAGATATCCTCGGTAAATTATTAGGATTTAAACAGCAATCTTTTGAAATGCGAAAGTGGAATATTCTGTGCGCAGTATCAAGTAATTCAATAATTGATAGAGAAAGTATCCCTAAAAACATTTCTGATGTGGTAGTAAAAAGTGAATTTCTAATTGATAGGATTAATAAGGTGATGGACTTAAAGAGCCCTTTAAAAAGAGCGTTTAGTATTTCCGACGTTCGACCAGCTTTCAGTGATGATGAATTAAAATCAATTACTGATTTCTTAATAAAAAACACTTCATCGAAAGCTAATAAAGTGAAGAAAAAAGAATCGAAAGTTGTTGAGGAAATTCAAAAGGAGGGTATTTTAAAGTGTAAAAAGTGTAATGGTGTATCAAATTTTACAGCGCAATATGGTCGTTATGGTTACTTTATTAATTGCAATGTTTGCGATACAAATACATCAATGAAAATCCCATGTATTAAGTGTAAAAGTAAAAATACAAAGGTTTCAAAAAATAAAGAAATCTACACTTTACACTGTTCTGATTGTGATAAACAACTTCAGCTAATTGCTTAAGTACTCATAACATAATTCAATTATTCATAATTCCAAAAAGACTGTTATTGCCACATTCGAGACATTAGCACTAACAGGCTAAATTTTTTTAAAATAAGAGACGCAGGGCCAAAACCAACTGTTTTTAGTCCAGCTTTAATGACTTGTTATGCAGTGTTTGGATTATGCCTCTCAACGAATATTTCTCCATAAATTGATTCATACTCAAACACCACCTCAATTATATTTTTTGCTATTTGAGCTTTTATAATTCCGTGCTTACTAGAATTGGAAGTGTCAGAAAATGTAAGTAATGTAGAGTTAAAGCCTTGTTCAATAAAACGTCCAGTTGATGGTGCATAAAATTCAATATCATGGTCAGCAAGTCCTAATGATTCAACTAGCAATGTATGATCTTGAGTTGTACGAATAGGAATATCCTTACCATTAATTACCCATTTATATTTTTTTAATTTTGATGGCCCCAATCCAGTACTATTTAAAATGAATGAAATATCACTTGATGGACGTGAATCGTAATCAACGGTTAAATGAGGGCAAACACTAAGCTTATGATGCTTACGAGTTATAGCTGCTTGCCATATATTAATAGCAACGGCAGAAACAGCTATGACGATACTTGATATAGAAATTATTAACTCAGGCTTCATGGTTTACTCTTACTGTATAACGCCCCACTAAGAGGCGAGTAATTGTTGGCTAAAATGTGAAGCCAAGCGGAACCAACCAACTGTTATTTGTCCCGCTTGAACAGCTTATTTGTACTTTACACCACTGATCTTACCGATAAAAACCAAGACTTTACCATAAAGCTCCTTATGGGATTTTAGCATGATTTCATAAGCGTCTTTATGGTCTAAATCTTGATAGTTAACCTCAAATGTAGTTCTTTTATCTATTTTATTATGCTCACCAATTGATGTGATTAAGCCTTTATCCATAAGCGGGCTATATACATTTAGTGCATAGTCAATTTTGTCTTTTATATTTGTAAATGCATACGCTTTGCTTTCTACTTGGTTTTCGCGCTCATCATAATTTTGGAGATTATGTAATTCATTCTCAGTTGCTTCGATTGCTTCAGACAAAGCGTGAGCTAAATCCAAGAGAACAGTTTTGTTCATATCCCAAATTCTATCTTTTCTTGCTTTGTTTTGAGAATCTAAATGTATGAGAGTTGCTACAACTGTAGCGGCTGCAATTATAATATTAGTAATAACGGTTAAGTTAATTTGAATATTAAAAACGGTAAGTAACGAAAAACCTACCATTGATACGAACAAACCTAAGATAGAACCAATAGTGATTTTTAACACCGAAACTCCTTGTACACATAACGCCCCATTAAGGGCTTTTAATTGTTGGTTATAATGTGAAGCGAAGCGGAACCTAACCAACTGTTAAAAGTCCTGCTTGAATGGCTTTTTAGCCGGCAATAACACCACGTTTAGTTAAATTTCTCTTTGTCACTTTTATAAATAAATATATCGCAATTAAATACAATACAGAGGTAATACTTAAAGTAATAATAAAGAGACTTAAACTAAACGGCTTATTAGACGGGATAAAATCCTTTTTAATACAAATTCATATACCGTCTGATTTATATATAATATAAATGAAGTTAACTAAATAACATAAGTATATCAAGTATTTATTGAATTTTTGTCAGACTTTTAAGGAAAGGGTGCTTTAAACTCGTTTTCTTAGATGAAATCTTGCAGAGCTGAGCTTACAACAGAGTGCATGTTCAAATAATAATAGGAACAGAAGTACCCCAAAAGGGCTATAATGGAGTATATAAACATGAAGGTATCCCTTTAGTACTCCTACAACCCTTATAAGGCAGTAAAAATGTGAGAATCTGTCCAATCGAGCATGGGTGCAACAGAAAGTTTATGTGAAATCATAAAGTTATAAAAAACCTTTAAGTTTAAAGCGAATGTAGCTGTTGGAAACAACAACAGAAAATTTCGCTGATTATAAAGGCTTTAGCGATGTTAAACAAAAGAAATAATGCCAAGTGACAGCACCGAAAGCCTCGATAGCTTTCAGCTATTTTTATGGTATAAAGATGGGTGAATTTTAAATAACATCACTTAATAATTTGGCGAATTAACGCCTAGTCAATTTGAACCTAAATCGGGGCTAAGTTATAGCAAGTATCTTGCATAAATAGCCTAATAGATTAACAAGAAAAGGTTAATCTAGGTCGTCAGGATCTGACTCAAGTTCGTCGTCTGTTTCAACTTTAGTTCGACCAAATAAGGTGTGGAATTGCTTGGGTGTTAAAATTATGTTTTGATATTTTAACCAAGCCTTCTCGATGGTATTGCTTACAGCAGCATTACCACGACAAACTTCAACAAAATGTTGCTCTTCTTCGGTAACAGGCAGACGGCTTCCTAAAGAAAGTGCCATTAATGCAACGCCATATTTTTCTAATGCCTCGGCCTCGGCCAAGTTAAAGTCACCGGAACGCTTTATGCCGCGCGGATAATTTCTATCATCGTAAAAATTTCTATTTACCTTAAAACTTTCTGCTGATATTGCTAAATTAGCCATTTTATAAACTCTACTAAAATATAAATATACTGATAATCGCATTTTTAACTCAATATCGATTAATTGGCAATTATTTTTTTAACGTTAATTAGAATATTTTACTTAATATATATTATTTACCATTATATACACTATTTTTGACTTTTTTTTAGGCTAAAAATACAAAACTAGCATGAGGTTATATTTTGTAAATCCAATGTAGTCCTTGAATGACCGTCGTAGGAAAAGCGGTTTGATGATTGGCTTCTGGGATAATAACAATTTTTGCTTTTACATGAGTTTGTTGCCAATTAAGTATTTTTTCATAAAAATTTTCAGCATCTTTGACCATGTCATGGCTGCTGTCTAATGCTTTTGATTCACGCTCGCCAATAGCAATAAAAATATTAGCATTAATGGTTAACTGCCGCTTTCGATGCGCCTCTTCTAATGTAAAAATAACCTTATTATCAAACCAATAAGAAGGACTACCGAGTATGTAATGATTAAATAATGTCGGTTTAGTTAATAATATATATGTACCAAATAATCCGCCAAGCGAGTTACCGACAAAGGTTCTATCTTGTCGATCCGTTCGATAATTTTTATCGATATAATTGATAACACTAGCTTCGATAAACGCCATATGCTGTTGAGCACCACCTGTTGTTTGTTGCCAGGATTTATTGATTGTTGGGGTATAGTCTCGCACTCTGCTAGCATCTCGCTTCGACCCTTTAGCATATGAAATGCCAACGATAATAGCTTCTTTCATTTTTTGTGCATTCATTGGATAACGGGTTGCCCCAGAAACAATCTGAAAAGTATACCAAGCATCGGTTAAGTAAATAACGGGATAAGTTTTATCATCATTTTTAGCATAAGATTTAGGTAACTTTATAAATAATGGGTAAACACGTTGACTGTCGGGATCTTTAATTTCAACGACTTTACTTCTTGGTATTTGAAAAGGCGTAGTGGCAAAAGCCATTGATAGCTGGCTGGTCAATATTAATAGCAGCGTTAAACTGTATATTACTAGTTTCAAGTGAACTCTCTTTCTTGACTCAATGACAAGTCGTTATGTTTACCTAACCATAACGAGCTATTTATAAAACCTTAAGGATAAGTAAAGCAATACTCCAGCGAATAAATCACCGGTGTATTACTTTTAGTGTGCAACTCTTATGGGCATAATATTTATTTAAGTAACGGTTTCATAATCGCTAATTTACCATCAATTGGTGTGGTGATTTCTAGGCCTAAAATGTCTGCAATTCTTATTGGCATAATATTTATTTAAGTAACGGTTTCATAATCGCTAATTTACCATCAATTGGTGTGGTGATTTCTAGGCCTAAAATGTCTGCTATTCTTATTGGCATAATATTTATTTAAGTAACGGTTTCATAATCGCTAATTTACCATCAATTGGTGTGGTGATTTCTAGGCCTAAAATGTCTGCTATTAATGGCATAATATTTATGTTTTCCGCTGTATCTAACTGATATGCTTTTTTAAATGCGGGCCCTTGTGCATAGAATATTCCGTCCATGTCTGTAGTGTCAAACTGACTCCAGCCATGATTTCCTTTACTGGTTTTTCCGGTAAAACCTATTGACCAATCGTTATCGGTTAAACAAGCTATATCACCGATACGACTTGATTTTGAGGCGTTAAATTTTGCTGGAATATCTTGGTATTGATAACATTTATAATGCTTAGCTTGTTGATTTAATTGTGCAACAGTTTGAGCTAATGTGCGGGTAGACTTACCCTCATCGTATATAAGTGTAATAGGGTTGGTTGCCAAAACTTTATATTCATCATTTAACCAATTAGGTAAATATTCATAATTTTTAGCAGGATAATCAGCCATACCATGATCAGAGACAATAATAATATTTACTTCAAAATCTAACGTTCGTACTTTTTCAACCATTTCACGAATGGTGCTATCTACACGGTTAATAGCGGCAATAAGCTCAGGTGAATCTTGACCAAAACCATGCCCTGCACTGTCTATATCATGAAAATAAGTGGTTATTAATTGCGGCCGTTCGCTTGAAGGAAGCTGATACCAATTTAATACACCATCTATGCGTTCTTGATGTGAGGCGTTGTGATCATATTTTTTAAAATGAGACGGATAAATACCCGCAATAGCGGCTTCGGAGCTTGGCCAAAAATAGTTAGCGGTACGCATATTTTGTTCTTCCGCAATAATCCACAAGGGTTTACGTAAATAAAAGTCGGGATTGGTCACCGCTTCCGAGTCTCTTATGCTGTAGGTTTTATTTAAATCGCGAGCATAGAAACGGTTAGACACTATGCCATGATTCTCAGGGTATGACCCCGTAACAATGCTCAAATGGTTGGGAAAGGTTTTTGTCGGGAAAGTAGGACGTAATGATGTTAAATGAGCAGACTCTTTAGCAAATTGAGACAAGAATGTAGGCTGATATTTATCAACATAATCCCACCTAAAACCATCCAGTGAAATTAACAACACATAAGGTTTAGGATTAGGGTTAGATGCTATACCTAGTGAATTTTTTGATTCTGATGTGCATGCATTTAAGGCAAATAACATGCCTATTATAAATAATTTATTCACGGTAATTTCTCATCAATAATTAGTGTTTAAGGGCTTTCTAGCATTGTTTTTTTACTAACATAAAATCGTTATTGCTTTATCTTCAGACGAGTATTTAATGACTCAACGCGGGGCGTAAATAAGACAATCGCTTCAATTAAACATCAGCATAATAATTATATATTTTGTGCTGATGCCTTTTTATAATTGAGCGCTCGGTAAAATTAGTAGAGCTTTACTCGGTAAATACTGTCCATTGATTGAAGGACTACAGATAATCTATCATCATTATCAACAAACCAATAGCTTGCCGCAGGAATCGACGGAAGTGCTATAAGCTCAACAAAAGTTGAGGCGTCATAAACCGCAAGATTAGTAACTATAATATTATGCGCTTGATTATGATATCGGATATGTTCATTTTTCTTAGGAAAATAAGTTTCTTCGCCCGTAAAGGTATGCAGTACTTCAGAAGTGTCATTTATCTTAATAACAGTGTTTCTAGCAAGCAGTGTTTCATTGACGCCATCAATGAAAATAGCCCGTTCTTGGTTACCAGAGTAATTGTAAGTATCGCGACTATCCGCCAGTGGAGTCGCAACAGCTTCAATCGCCAAAGGATCTAATGTTAATGAGAACAATTCATAACCACGGCTATCTGTATCCGACACATATAATAATTTATTGTCGTTTAATGGAAATTGAACAATGTTATTGACGTTAGCTAAAGCGGTGTTGGTAAGCGAAAAGTCTGTCGTTGACAAGTTAAATTGCTCAAGTGAATCATCATTTACAAATATAAGTTGATTAGCCGCGCACTTTTTAAGGCTATGAGCAGAGCCCGTTTGCTGATAAGACTCAATAAACCTTAGCGTTTTGTGGTCATATGAAAATATTTGGTAGCTGTAATCGTCATAGTTTAGACCCGTTAAAAATATACGTTCTTGATCAGCCGAGAAACAAATATGGTCAAAAATAATATTGGTTTCATTAGAAGCCTTAATTAAGTGACCTGTTTCAAGATCAAAGACTTTTATTACGGTATTAAAATCATTTATTGCAATAAGATGGTTGAACACAGATGAGTATCGAACCTGCTCTACGGTATGATCTAATGTAACTGCCTCACCGACAATGCCAACGATTTGTTTAACTGAGTGTCCGCCTGAACTTTGTTCAACATATTTTTCACTGGTTTTCAGTTTATAGTTTCCGTCATAATAAATATTATAAAAACCTTTAGATTCATTGGTATCGAAAGAAAGGGTAATGTTGTTTTCAGTCGCTAAAATAATAGGTCGGTAAAAAGAATTAGAGACCGAAAGAGTTGAAACTTGTATCGGAGTATTTGAATAACTACTATCAATGGATACTTTTTTATTAAATTTTATGATTACTTTTTCAACGGGATCATTTTCAATCGTCTCTTTAGTAATTGAAATAGCTTTAAACGGTGTTAACTCTTGGATAAAAGCTAGTGCTTGGGCATTATCATGTAAATTAAATAAGGCGGATGAAGTCCATGCTACTGTTTCTGCTTCACCTATAAGTTCTTGGTTAAGGTGCAATTGCATATATTTATTTGTGATAAATGTTAGCAATATTTCTTCATTTTGAGCGTTGGTCAGTCTAAAGGTTCCAGCAGGTGATTGTGATGCGTAACCTTTACCTGAATATGGCGAGGTAACGGTAGAGGTTAAAGTGGTCTCAAAGGCAAATAGTTCACTCGTTATTGTACTGGTAATATCGACTTGGTAATGCGGATATTTATTACTACCTGGCGCGTTAATATGTTGATTAATTGTCGTTTGCTTTAGAGAGTCAGTAACAACCATTAAATCATCAGTTTTAACTTTAAAGTCGATTGCTTTTATATCAAGTTTTCTGTTTTTACTTTGATAATTTAAAACGAGATCTCCTTCTAAATCTTCAGTACTTGCGCTCCACGTTTGGTTGCTTGTTAGCAAAAACTCAAACATTAACTCTAATGAAAGTGAAGGCTCTTCTATCGTAGAGATAATAAAGCCCGTAGAGGAAAACTTTGCACTTAGGTCCTTAATAAGGAAACTATCCGAGTAAGGATTCTTGCTGTTATCAAGTTGAATATCCTGCTGGGTAATATTCACTAAGGCAGTCACTGTTGTGGTTGAATTTTCTCTATCAATAATATCGGTTTGGTAACTACAGTTTGTAAAAACTAATTGGTAGTTATTTTCTGTATCGTCAATAATTTTTTCAACGGTACCTGTGCTATTACAGTCTCTAATTAAGATGTTTTCAGGTGCATGATGAAACCAAATGATTTCCTGTTCGATGATGTCTGCGGCATTAATACTCGCTTCGGTTAACACCGTACTCCAGATGGCAATATCACCGGCATTATCTTCTGTAAAAATCGCGTCGACAACAGGTGGTGTTGGAACAGTAGGCTGCGGTGTCGTTATTTTTTCTGAACGTTCACCACTGCCTCCACCACAAGAAGCTAAAAGAGCCAGTGATATTAAGCTCACAAAAAGAGAAGCAGTATAATTCATTCAAAAACATCCATTTGTTATAATTCATCCTAAATAGGCGAGACATTTATACCTAAAGATCAATATATTTACAATTGAAACGTCTATTCTTTATTGGGGTAAATCAATAACTAAATTGAATTTTTCAGAGCTTTTCCATAGGTTAAGTAATACAGTAAATTCTGCTATTTCATGGACAGATGCGGTTGAGCTGAGGATTTTTTCAGAGAGGGTATTCATTCGATCAAATTCATTGACATTCATCATTAACATTCCTTGTTATATGTCAATGAATTATGACTTAAATAATGAAAAAGGTATAGCTTTTAATGAGTTAGTTTATGAATCTTTGATGACAAACGTTACTGAGAATATCGCTTAATTAACGATTATTTTCCCAAAGTCTCTTCTCGGGCCTTCCTGAGCAAGTGCAGGTGCCCGACGCACACTCTTTAGTAAAATATAAAGATTAACTCTATAGCGCTAAAGCCAACAAATATTTATTGAGGAGAACGTTTAAATAATTTCACTGAAATGACTTAATTTTATATCACTTTTTCAGTTTTCGTTTGAGCTCTTCCATTGTCAACATTGCTTGTGGAGACTGCAGTAATTCTGCGTTTAAGTCGGCAACTGCACTTAAGCCATTAGCCACAATAGTATCGGTATTTACATTTAAACTGCGTTTTGTCGCTTTTACGGCATAATTAGGTAATAAAGCAATGCGTTTGGCTAAACTGAAAGCAGCTTTCATTAAACGCTTACGTGTTAAATAGGTATCATTAATCATGCCCCATTTTTTTGCCTGACGTCCTGAGAAAATAGCCGAAGTGTATGCTAATTCTCGTAATCGGCCATCGGGTAAATTAAAATGCAAGCGTTGCAATGTTCCCATATCTGCAGGTATACCTAATTGCGTTTCCAAAATGCTAAAGTAAGACCGCATCGACGCTAAACGAATATCGCATGCCGAAATTAAATCAACCGCCCCCCCGATACATACACCATGGACCGCTGCGATTGTTGGAATAGAACAATCAACAATCGCTGAAAATGCTTGTTGCATATTAATGATTTCAGCCCTCAAGTGCGCTGTTTTATCATTTTGGCAATCTTGTGTTGACGCCATAACGTCTAATAAAAAGTTGATATCGGCGCCCGATGAAAATTGTTTCCCCTTGCCACTCAATACCACGACATGAATATCGTTTTGGTTATTTATCCAACGATAAGCGTCACCAATTTCAAACCACATTTTTTTATTCATTGCGTTCGCCTTATTCGGGCGTGCAAGTTGTAAATGTAAGACATTATTTTGGAGCGTTAAATCTAAATATTCAAATTCAGGCATGTTCAGTCCATAGTAAAAAATTTATTCTTATTGATTAAAGATGACACGTAGGTATCGATGAGGGCAAGATAAAATTGCTAAACCAGTAAAGTGAATTTATCTTGGTACTTAGCTGTTAGCCAACTATCAAATATTACATTACATTTTCGTAAACGTTGAGAGTACCAACAACACGCTTTTAATTTAAAGGGTTAAGTAATTAACCTTTCAAGCATATTACATCATCAAAATCTCTGTGTTAAACTGCTAAAAAATAACCCAATAATGCAAGTACCTAACTCATAATGAATGCAGAAGAATTATTAATACAAGCAAAAGAGTCTTGCAAGAAGCGTGGTGCACGATTTACTTTGGCTCGCGAACAAGTATTTAAACTATTAACCGGACATAGCGGTGCTATTGGTGCTTATGATTTGCTTGACGAATTAAAGCTAATTGACCCAGCAGCAAAACCAGCAACCATCTATCGTGCTTTAGATTTCCTTGGTAAACAGGGCTTTGTTCATAAGATTGAGTCTATAAATGCTTTTGTGATGTGCCATCATTTCAGTGAATGTAATCATCCCGTGCAATTACTTATTTGTGACCGTTGCGGACATGTTGAAGAAATTCAATCGTCTAATTTAGATTTAGCTTTACGCTCGATGGCAGATGCAACCGGCTTTACCATTAGTCATCAAATTGTTGAAGCGCATGGTGCTTGTCAAAGCTGTAGTAAATAGCGTTATTATTCAGGAGTAATAATAACTTTAACACCCCCATTAAACTCATATTTAGAGCTATTGGTCGCATAAGAAGTACCCTCCCCCTTAACTCAGTGAACTTATTTATGCTATAAGTACACGGTTAAACATGCCCATATTATAAAATATTCAGGAAGCCTATGAAATATTCAATCAAGTCAGCGTTAATTTGCTTATTTGTTGTTGCCAGTGGTAGCGCAATAGCGAAAAACACCATTAGTAGCGATAAATTTCGTCAATTAGAAGAATCTTTACCAACACCCAACACTTACAGAACTGCATCAGGCGCACCAGGTCACCAGTATTGGCAACAACAAGTTGATTATAAAATTAATATTCAACTTGATGATAAAACGCAAACCTTAACGGGTAGCGAAACAATGAGTTATACCAATAATTCACCTGACACTTTACGCTACTTGTGGATACAGCTAGATCAAAACCGCTTAAAACGTGACTCTGATAATCGCTTAACAGCGACAGCTCCTAGTAAAAAAATAACTTATAGCGGATTGCGTGGCGCTATCGAGTCAACTGAATTTGATGGTGGTAATACAATTACTGCAGTTACAGCATCAAACGGTAGTGCTCTTGACTATGTAATTAACGGCACAATGATGCGCGTTATCTTACCTAAGGCATTAAAATCCGGCGATGATGTTGAATTAAATATTAAGTGGAACTATAAGCTTCATGAACAAAAAGTGTTAGGTGGCCGTTCGGGTTACGAATACTTTAAAGAAGACGATAACTATTTGTATGAGCTTGCTGGCTGGTTTCCTCGCGCAGCAGCATACTATGACGTTATGGGCTGGCAAAACAAGCAGTTTTTAGGTAACGGCGAATTCACTTTAGAATTTGGTGATTACGACGTTAAGATCACCGTTCCTGCTGATCATATTGTTGCCGCTACCGGTGAGTTACAAAATGAAAGCAAGGTCTTAACAAAAACACAGCGTAAACGTTTAGAACAAGCTAAAAACGCAAAGAAACCTGTGCTTATCGTTACCGTTGATGAAGCACTTGAAAACGAAAAATCTCGATCAACAAAAACGAAAACCTGGCATTTTAAAGCTAAAAATGTTCGTGATTTTGCTTTCGCATCAAGCCGTAAATTTATTTGGGACGCTCAAGGTTATAAAGAAGGCGGTACCGATACCATGGCGATGTCTTTTTACCCTAATGAAGGTAATCCATTATGGGAAAAGTACTCAACTGAAGCTATTATCCATACCATGCAACAGTATAATAAATACACCTTTGCTTACCCATACCCAGTATCAATTTCAGTCAATGGACCCGTTGGTGGCATGGAATATCCGATGATCACTTTTAATGGTCCTCGCCCAACACTTGACAAAGAAACAGGTGAAAAAACCTATTCTCGTGGTACTAAATACGGCTTAGTTGGAGTAATTATTCACGAAGTGGGTCATAACTACTTTCCAATGATCGTTAACTCTGATGAACGTCAATGGACTTGGATGGATGAAGGTTTAAACACTTTCCTACAGTTTTTAGCACAACAAGCATGGGAAGAAGGTTATCCTTCACGCCGTGGTCATGCTGCTGACATTACTAATTACATGAAAAGTACTAACCAGGTACCTATTATGACCAACTCTGAATCAATTCTTCAGTTTGGTAATAATGCCTATGGTAAGCCAGCAACAGCATTAAATATTTTACGTGAAACCGTTATGGGCCGTGAATTATTTGATTTTGCCTTTAAGGAATATGCACAACGTTGGATGTTTAAACGCCCAACACCTTCAGACTTTTTCCGCACCATGGAAGATGCATCAGCCGTTGATTTAGATTGGTTCTGGCGTGGTTGGTTCTACACAACAGATCATGTTGATATCGCTTTAGGTAATATTCATTTATATCGTCCTGATAGCCAAAACCCTGATACAGAAGCCGCTTGGAATCGTGCCTTAGAGAGTGAAAAGCCAACATTTATTAGTGACCTTCGTGATAAAGGTCAATGGCTTAGAACAACTGACAAGCCTGAATTGTTAGACTTTTACAATGAGCATGATAAATTTACGGCAACCAATAAAGCACGTAATACCTATAACAGCGCAAATAAAAAGTTAGAACAATGGCAAAAAGATCTCCTTGTTGATGAAAGAAATTTCTACATCGTTGATTTTGAAAATAAGGGTGGCTTGGTCATGCCTATTATTGTGCAATTAACTTTTGCAGATAAAACAACAGAACAAGTACATATTCCTGCAGAAATCTGGCGTAAAAACAGTAAAAATGTTTCTAAATTATTTATTACTGACAAAGAGATTACCGCTATCGCTATTGATCCAAACTGGGAAACAGCCGATGTAGATGTTAACAATAACTACTGGCCAGCACGCCCTATTAAATCAAGCTTTGAATTATACAAACGTAAGAAAAAAGACATGATGCGTGACTATAATGTTAAATTAAAGTCAGCTGATGACGAAAAAGAAGACAAGGAAGAAGAAGATAAATAATGTCAAAAACCTCATTATTTAAAAGCTTTGTTTTTTGTTTATTGTGTGGCGTTGCGCTTTCAAGCGCAGCCCACCGATACTTCTTTGGATTAACTGATTTATCAGTTAATCCAAGAACCCATAACATAGAAGTTATTCATCAATTTACGGCTCACGATATTGATAATGCTATTGCTGAGCAACAGCAAATACGCTTTTCAGCTGAGCATCCTAAATACGAAAAGTTCATTCAAAACTATGTTGAAGCACATTTCCAACTTATTGATGTTCAAGATAATAAAAAACAGCCAATCAAGCTCAATTGGATAGGTTTAGAAGTCGCTAAAGGTAATGTTTATATTTACCAAGAAGCTAATTTTGAAAACTTTTTATCCGGATTAGTGGTAAAAAATGATTTACTCATCGATACTTACCCTAAGCAAGTAAATACTGTAAATTATAAAGACGAAACAATTATTGGCAGCTTAACTTTTTCGAAATCAGTTAAAATTGCGATAATAAAAAACAATAACTAGTAGGAACGATTTACATTTGCTAAATTAACATGCAAAATAAAATGACTAGTATAACTAAGCCCTTGGGAAACATTCATGAATGTAGAGTTTATTAACCCTTTTTTATCTTCAATGCTCAATGTAATGTCTACTATGGCACAAATGGAATTAGTACCTGAAAAACCTCGTTTGAAAAAAAATGAAGTTGCTATGGGCGATGTTTCTGGTTTAATTGGTATGGTGAGCGCTCAAACAAAAGGCTCACTATCAATTACTTTTGAAGGAAAGTTAGCACTGGCCACCATGAAAAAAATGGTTGGCGAAGGTCCTGACGAAATCAATGAAGAAATTACCGATTTAGTCGGTGAAATTACTAATATGGTCACCGGTGGCGCTAAGCGTATGCTGAGCGAAAAAGGCTTTGAATTTGACATGGCAACGCCTATGGTTGTTTCTGGTCAAAACCATACTATTCACCACAAAGCTGATGGCCCTATCATTATTATTCCGTTAAATTCTGAATTTGGTAAAGCTTTTATTGAGTTCAGTTTCGATAAATAGTGAATTAAGTAATTTGTAGTCATAGACCAAAACCTCGTTTAGCAATAAACGAGGTTTTTTATTTTTTACGCTATATTTAGTTTATTGACTCAATAACAACTGACAATTAATGACATTATAATAAACAGTGGCGGTTAAGTGCGCTGTAAATGAATTTTTGGCGACTTTACCAAGAAGATGAGTAGTTTACTTAGTATTTAAAAAAGACCTTTACTGCGCTGACAAGGTGATTTGTACCCGGCGAGTAATATTACATAAGAGCTCATAGGGAATGGTAGTTGCACATAGCGCTATTTCGGCAACAGATAATTGCTCTCCCCACAAAGTCACAACATCGCCAACCTGTTCTTGTGCATTTATCCCTAAATCAACAGTGATCATATCCATTGATACTCTTCCTACCAAAGGAACCCTTCGTCCATTGACCAAAACAGGTGTGCCATTTTTAGCATGCCGAGGGTAACCATCACCGTAACCAATGGCAACAACACCAATAATAGTCTTTTGCTCACTTGTCCAAGCATTACCGTAACCGACTGATTCGCCAGCGGCTAATTCACGTACGGCGATCAAACTTGACTTCAGCGTCATTACTGGCAGAACATCCAAGGTTATATCTTTATTGTGCAAAGCACTCTCTGGCGCACAAGTTGATAAATTTGCTGCGCTAGTTTCAAAGGGTAAAGGAGAAATCCCGTATAATAATAAACCGGGGCGAAGCCATTGGTAATGGCTTGCTGGCCATGCACAAATACCGGCAGAGTTTGCCAATGTTCGTTCTTCGTTACAGCCTAACGTTACTTTTTCAAAGAGTGATATTTGTTGGCGAGTCGCCTGATTGCTTTTATCATCAGCACAACCTAAGTGACTCATTAGCACAATATTTTTTTGAACGTTTACTGAGTCCGTTAATTGCTGATAAAAATGGCTAAACTCCTCTGGATTTATACCTAAACGGTGCATACCGGTATCGATTTTTAGCCAAACCTTTAACGGAGAAGGAAGCGTTGCCGATAAAAGAGCATCAAGTTGTTGATGGTTATGAATAACCGTTTGTAAATTATTGACCGCAAGTATCGCTAAGTCTTTTGCATTAAAAAAACCTTCGAGCAAGACAATCGGTTGAGTAATACCTGAAGACCGTAATGCCAGCGCTTCATCAATTCTTGCCACGGCAATAGCATCAGCGGTGATCGATGAATGACCGTGTTCATTTATTTTAGCTTGCTCAGAAAACAATGCGTGCGCAATGCGTTCAAGGCCATGGCCATAGGCATTAGCTTTTAAAACGGCTAGCACCTTTGCTGTCGGTGCAAGTGATTTTATCTGCGCTAAGTTGTGCTTGAGCGCAGATAAATTAATAATTGCCGTTGCGGTCGTTAATGCCATTAATCTTCATCTAATACATGCGGGCCGGCATAATTATCAAAACGAGAAAACTGTCCTTGGAAAGTCAACGGAACACGACCAATAGGGCCGTTACGTTGTTTACCAATAATAATTTCTGCCATACCTTTAAACTCTGAATCATCGTGATAAACCTCATCACGATAGATAAACATGATCAAATCGGCATCTTGCTCAATAGAGCCTGATTCACGAAGATCCGAGTTAATCGGCCGTTTATCTGAACGTTGCTCCAAACTACGGTTTAGCTGAGACAGTGCCACAACCGGTACTTGTAATTCTTTAGCTAATGCTTTTAATGACCGTGATATTTCGGCAATCTCTAAGGTGCGGTTATCAGCAAATTGTGGCGCGCGCATCAACTGTAAGTAATCGATCATGATCATACTTATACCACCGTGATCACGGGCAATGCGGCGCGCACGAGAGCGAACATCGGTTGGCGTTAAACCAGCGGCATCATCAATAAACATCTTACCTTTATCAATAAGTAACCCCATGGTTGATGATAAACGCGCCCAATCTTCGTCACCTAATTGCCCCGTACGAATTTTGGTTTGGTCAATACGGCCTAATGAGGCTAGCATTCTCATCATCAGTTGTTCTGCAGGCATTTCTAAACTAAAAATCAATGCGGGTTTATCTTCAGTCATCGCCGCGTTTTCTGCGATGTTCATCGCAAAGGTAGTTTTACCCATTGATGGACGTGCAGCAACGATAATAAGATCTGACTTTTGAAAACCAGCGGTCATCTTATCTAAATCAGAAAAGCCACTAGAAACACCGGTAACACCATTATTTGGCGATGAACAAAGTTGTTCAATACGATCGACTGTTTTTTCTAGTACTGAGGTAATGTTTTCTGGCCCTTCGGACTTGTTAGCCCGTTGTTCCGCGATAGCAAATATTTTAGTTTCAGCAAAATCGAGAAGCTCTGCACTAGCACGGCCTTGAGGATCATAACCCGCTTCAGCAATTTCATTTGCCACACTGATCATTTCACGAGTAACCGCACGTTCACGAACGATGTCGGCATAAGCGGTGATATTGGCCGCACTGGGTGTATTCCTCATCATTTCGGCAAGGTAAGCAAAGCCACCAGCATCTTCAAGTCGTTGCTCGTTTTCTAAAGCTTCAGATAAGGTAATTAAATCAACAGGGTTGCCTAGTTCAATTAACGCAGCTATGGTTTCAAAAGTAATACGATGTGAACGACTATAAAAATCCTGAGCGACAACACGTTCGCCAACACGATCCCACGTCTCGTTATCGAGCAATAAACCGCCCAATACAGATTGCTCTGCCTCAAGCGAATGAGGTGGAACTTTTAAAGCATTCATTTGACTATCTTGAGAATACTTTTTATCTTTGAAAAATTTATTTGGCTTGCGCTCTGCCATTTATATACCCTAAAACTCTATCGCAAATGCGAGATTAAAACTTTTGGTAGGTTAGCAGAATTTACTTTGAAACAGAATATAAATACGAGCCAGAAAGCGCCCTAACTCGTTCTATTTTCAATGCCAGAGTCATAAAAATTAATTGCTGACGCTAATATTGCCATTTACCGTATTTACACGTACGTTCGCGTTGGCACTACCGGTTTCAAAGTCTAATTTTGAGCTTGGTCCATACTTAGCTTTATTTGATTTTTGCGTGGTAATTTTATTAGTGATCTGACCACCAGCACTGGCTGATAAACGGAAGCTTGCTTGAACATTTTTCTGTAGCTTTAATGCTAAACCGCCACTAACACTCGACATCTTAACGACACCACCATCATTTAACGATAACGTTGCTGACAGATCGCCACTGACATTTGCAACGGTAAGTTCGTCAATCTCATTTAATCCTATGTTAATATCACCACTGACATTTTCGATCGTCACTTCTTTTGCTGTTGATTGCGCGTCAATTTCACCACTGACCACGCGCAAACTTAAACGTCCACGTGACTGACGATCTTTAATATTACCGCTAACACTCGACAAACTCACTTTCCCTGATAATTTGCTACTGTTAATATCACCACTAACTGAAATTAATTCAATGCGTTCACTCAAATTTACCGCTTTGATGTTACCACTTACTGTTTTTGCTTCGGCGCTGGCATGCAAGTTCTCAAAATTAATATCACTGGCAATCCCCTCAAAACTGACACGAATGTTTTTAGGCATATGAATCGTTAATACTGAGCCTTTAGCATTGTTACCCCAGAAGTTGTTGTTATGATTTTCAAGCTCAACCTTAATTTTTACACGCGATCCTTGTTGCTTAAAGAGTAAACCTTCGGCGTCGTCTTCCAATTCTCCCTTTATCGAAATAGTGTTTTTATCCCAACCAATAACCGTAATATTACCGCGTAAATTTTCAATATTTACACTACTGACATCACTGACCAGTAATGACTTGTCTATCTGCTCACCCGCAAAGCTTGAACAAGCGGCTGAAAATAGCATCATCGGAATAACTTTTTGTAAAACTCTCATAACTACCTCTTTATAGTGTTATCTTTAAATACTCTGCCATTTAGGGCTGTATAGTTGGCTTAATAGATCTAATTCTTGTTTTTGGGTCCAACGTAATAAATTAAGTAAATCATTATTACTTGGGTCTTCATTTAGAGCCTTTTCAATCGTAGCTTGGGCTGAGCTTAGGTTTATTAACTCTTGTTGAATTTCTTTTGGCAGGGCCGATATTTTAGGCTGGCCAAAGCTAATCAACATCGATTGCTTGGTGTGCATAAAATTTTCTTGCATTGCAGTTACTAAGGTCAGGGGTGAGTTATTGTGTTGCGCTAAATCCAGCGGCTGTTCTGAAAATTGAGGCGAAAAAGAAAACCAAGTAGCCAATACTGCGAGCACTAAAGATGCCGCCCATGCTGTAGGCATAAACACTTTTTTCACCGGTGATACAAAGACAGGTTTGTCTTGTGTTTTAACTTCAATCGCCCGTTCAATACCAGCCCATAAATCACGTTGTGGTGTCATTTCATCAGGTAATTTTGCCAGTGCTTTTTGTAAAGCTTGCTCTGATAATAATTTATTCATATCTCGATCCACTCCATTAACAAATTTCTAGCTCTATGGTATTGCGCTTTACTAGTACCTACTGCCATGTCGAGCATATTTGCAATTTCTTCATGGCGGTAACCTTCAACCGCGAACAACACAAAAACTAAGCGAGCTCTTTCAGGTAAACGAGCGATATGTTTATCTAATTCGGTTAGACCCGCACTATCTGGCATTTCTACGGCAATATCTGCCATGGTTTGATCTTCGATACTAAAGATACGTTGCAACCAGTTTTTATGTTTGCGTAAGTGTCCAAGTACAATATTGTTGGTGACACTGTGTAACCAAGTAGAAAATTTACTTTCACCACGAAAATTAGCTATCTTTTGCCATAGTTGTACAAAAACCTCTTGGCAAACATCCTCTGCACTATCTTTATCTGCAAGCATGCGCCAGCAAATAGCATAAACTTTACGATGATACTGCTGATAAAGTTGATAAAAAGCCTGCTGATCACCCTGCTGTGCTCGACTAATAATCGCACGTTCTTTTGCAAGGTTTTCAGCAATAGTGGTCGGCGGTTCAGCACAGTTTTTAATGTAAATAACTTTCGGGTTATCCAAAGGTTAACTCTCAATAATGGTGTCGTTATAAAGTAAGATACAGTATTTATGAAAAGGGTTTAAAGAAAAGCGAAAAATATTATATTTTTTGAGATCACGTCAAAGCTGAATGGTATTTCAATGGATTTTTAGGCATAAAAAAAGCGTCTTACGACGCTTTTTTTTACATTTTGATTTTAGCGCAAAATTA
This sequence comes from Colwellia sp. BRX10-1, assembly GCF_014077545.1. Classification (NCBI taxonomy): domain Bacteria; kingdom Pseudomonadati; phylum Pseudomonadota; class Gammaproteobacteria; order Alteromonadales; family Colwelliaceae; genus Colwellia; species Colwellia sp. BRX10-1. The sequence continues at coordinate 46,677 of NZ_JACGWC010000019.1, read as the reverse complement.
CTTGCTGCTAAGTGCACCAAAACGTTTGTTGAATTTATCAACACGACCACCGGTCTCAGCAGCTTTTTGTTTGCCCGTGTAAAATGGGTGACAAGCTGAACATACGTCTAAGTGAATATCTTTTTTCGCTGTAGAACGAGTTACGATGATGTTACCGCAAGAACAAGTTGCCTTGAACTCAACATAATTAGGATGAATACCGTCTTTCATAGAAACCTCTGTATAAGGCCGTATCGCCACTTAGTCAGTCATTATTGCTGCTAAGCACCATACGAGTTAAAAATAATGGAGGCGAATTTTAAATCATCGACACATGCTTGGCAATAGCCTAATGACACTAATTGCTAAAAAATGAACAATTAATCCGTTAAGGTGATTAAAGTTAAACTTTCTATAAAATCGTACTTGGCATATTAACAACAAGTCGGCAGAATAAGCTTAATTATTGTCAAAAAAGTACTCGTTATGCAGGTTAGTTATATTCAAGTCGCTATTCCTGTACCTATGCGTCAGTTATTTACTTATATCGTGCCAAAAAGCATCAGTAATGACGAGATTCAAATAGGCGCACGAGTGATCGTGCCTTTTAGTCATAGAGAAGTTATTGGTATTATTATAAGTACCAGTGAAGTCTGTGATATTGACGACAAAAAACTTAAGCCGATTATTGGCTTAGTCAATGACAACTTTCGTTTTCCTCCCGCGCTGTTAAAGTTTTTACTGCGCTGTGCTGATTATTATCATCACCCGATTGGAGACGTACTACAACTGGCTCTTCCCGTGTTGCTTCGTCAAATTGAGCAACCTACTATTGATTTAGCGACCACTTGGCATTGTTTCTTGCTTGAGCCAGACAGTGAAAAAAAGCTGGTATTAGAAAAAATAGTTAAGCGAGCCCCAAAACAAGCCGAACTGTATAATGTCATTAAAACCCACCTGGGGTTAACTTGGGCAGAAATTAGAACACTAGGCTATACAAAAGCACAATTAAATACGCTTGAAAAGAAAAAGTTAATTGAAGAAAGGCAACAAAAAGCTGAAACCTTTGTCTATCACCAAGACGCTTTAGCTGAGAATGAAAAGCTAACCTTAACCGTTGAACAAGCGGTTATTGTCTCAGCGGTTAAAGCGTCCTTTGAGCAGTTTTCTTGTCATTTAGTAGACGGTGTCACCGGTAGTGGTAAAACCGAAGTTTATTTACAAGCGATGGAAAAAACTCTCGCCGCCAATAAACAAGTACTGGTATTAGTGCCTGAAATTGGTCTAACACCACAAATGCTCAGTCGGTTTGAACAACGCTTTAATTTACCTATTTGTTTGCACCACTCAGGATTAAACGACAAAGAACGTTTACAAACTTGGCTGGCTGCACAACGGGGCACCGCCGCAATAATTATTGGCACGCGTTCAGCTGTTTTTGCGCCGCTACATCATTTAGGTTTAATTATTGTTGATGAAGAGCACGATGGCTCTTTTAAACAACAAGACAGTTTTCGTTATCACGCGCGCGACATTGCTATTTTACGCGCGGGTCAGTTAAATATTCCCATTGTACTCGGTAGTGCCACGCCTAGTTTAGAAACGCTACAAAATGCATTGTCGGGTAAATATCAATATCATCAATTAACTAAAAGACCCGGTCAAAGTACTCAAGCCAAAATCAGTCTTATTAATGTTGCCCAACAGCAAATGGAACATGGCTTATCAGGTACGTTAAAAAAGGCGATTGAAACAACACTTAAACGCGGTGAACAAGCCTTAATATTTTTAAATCGCCGTGGTTATGCGCCAGCGATTAATTGTCAAGAGTGTCACTGGGTAGCCGATTGTCAGCGTTGTAATAAACCTTATACTTTGCACCAAGGAAAAAAATTATTAATTTGTCACCACTGTAGTAGTCAAAAGCGTATCCCATACCAGTGTCCTAGTTGCGGAAGTGTCCGTATTAAACCTATGGGACAAGGTACAGAACAATTAGAAGAGCGCATCGGCGAACTTTTTGCTGACTATAGTACCGTAAGAATCGATCGCGACAGTACTCGTAAAAAAGGCGAATTAGCAAAATTATTACAAGAAGTCAGTGATAAAAAACATCAGTTACTGATTGGTACACAAATGTTGGCGAAGGGGCATCACTTCCCTGATGTAACACTGGTTGCAGTGTTAGACGTTGATGGTGCACTCTTTAGTTTTGACTTTCGTGCCGCCGAGCACATGGCACAATTATTAGTGCAAGTTGCTGGCCGTGCAGGTCGAGAAAGTAAGCCCGGAAAAGTATTAGTACAAACCAACTTCCCTGAACATCCATTACTGCAAGATTTAGTCAACAACGGTTACCCACACTTTGCTAAATATGCGTTAACTGAGCGCAAACAGGCCTTATTACCACCGTTTAGTTATCAAGCACTTTTTCGGGCAGAAGCTAACTATCCTTCTTATCCTGAAAAATTTCTCAGTGCATTAACCGAATTTACTTTTGATGGCTGCCAATTTGCCGGTCCGGTGCCAGCTGCGATGGAAAAAAAAGCAGGTAAATATCGCTATCATTTAATTGTACAAGCTAAATCACGCAAGCAACTTCATCTTGCTATTTATCAGCTGATTAACGCTATTTCTCAGAATGAATGGCAGAAAAAAGTACGCTGGACAGTAGATGTTGATCCACTTGATTTAAGTTGGTAACTTTAAGTAATAAGCCTTCTGTTACAATTTTCTTTTTAAACTAGTGTCATTTCCTTACCAGTTGGTTAGAATTACCCGACGTTTACCGGTATATTATTATTTCATGGCTCATCAAGATTACGTTTCCCGCGCACAAAACAAAAAGAAAAGTCCCTATAAAGGCAAGGTAGCGCCTAAACCAACCTTCACCTTAAAATTTAAGTTTTTACTCTTTTTAGTCATGTTATTGATCGGTGGTTTTATTTATGGATTATGGTCAATAAAAGACAATAAACCGCAAGTCTCTCCCGTGAAAATAGTCAAAGAAGCCCCACAAGCGGTGAAAGAAAAAGCATTACCCGCTCCACCAAAAGAGATATGGGCATATGTTGACAACCTAAAGAGTAAAGAAGTTGAAGTGGGTAAATATGAAGTTAAGGATAAAGGACCGTATAAGATGCAGTGCGCGTCGTTTAGAACGATGAGACAAGCCGAAGTATTAAAAGCCAATATTGCCTTTACTGGCTTAACGGCTCAAATAAGTGAATCTAAAGGTAAAAACGGTATTTATTACAAAGTGTTTTTAGGTCCTTATGAGCGTAAACGTGAAGCAGAAAAAGACAAACATAAGCTAAAAAGTAATAATGTTAATGGCTGCCAAATTTGGCTTTGGAAATAAAATCCAACGGATTAGTGAACAATAAGTTAGTCCGATTGACATAATAGACACATTTATCTAGCTCCCTCCTTGAAAAAGTCATAATTAGCCTTATCTATTCTTCATAGATATAAATAAATATTTGAGGTTAATTGTGACAACTATCGTATCCGTAAGACGTAATGGCAAAGTAGCAATTGGTGGTGATGGCCAAGTATCGCTTGGAAATACCGTAATGAAAGGTAATGCTCGCAAAGTTCGTCGTTTATATAACGGCAAGGTCCTTGCTGGTTTTGCTGGCGGCACTGCTGATGCTTTTACTTTATTTGAGCGCTTTGAAAGTAAACTTGAACAACACCAAGGCCATTTAACTAAAGCCGCTGTTGAGCTTGCTAAAGATTGGCGAAGTGACCGCGCCTTAAGAAAATTAGAGGCTTTACTTGCTGTTGCAGACGAAACAGCTTCATTAATCATCACCGGCAATGGCGATGTTATACAACCAGAGAATGACTTAATTGCTATCGGTAGTGGTGGTAACTTTGCACAGTCGGCAGCAACTGCACTGTTAGAGAATACCGAACTTTCTGCGATTGAAATTGTTGAAAAGTCGTTAAAAATCGCTGGCGACATTTGTGTATTCACCAATCATCAACATACGATTGACGAGCTATAAAGCTCAACTTTCGTCTCGCTTAGTAAGTGTATCAAATAAGTAAAATGCATAAGGAATTATCATGTCGAATATGACACCACGTGAAATAGTCAGTGAATTAGACAGCCACATTATTGGTCAAAGTGATGCCAAACGTGCTGTAGCCATCGCCTTAAGAAATCGCTGGCGCAGAATGCAGTTAAACGAAGAGTTACGCACCGAAGTTACCCCTAAAAACATTCTAATGATTGGTCCAACGGGGGTTGGTAAAACAGAAATAGCAAGGCGTCTAGCCAAACTTGCCAACGCTCCTTTTATTAAAGTTGAAGCAACTAAATTTACCGAAGTCGGTTATGTTGGTAAAGAAGTCGAAACGATCATTCGTGACTTGGCTGATATGGCAATAAAAATGACCAAAGAGCAAGAAATGGCTCGGGTAAAACATATCGCCGAAGAAGCCGCTGAAGAACGAATTTTAGATATATTATTGCCACCACCACGAGACGGTTTTGGCGCTGATGGAGCTACGGATAATAGCAGTACTCGTCAAGCTTTTCGCAAAAAGTTTCGTGAAGGTCAACTTGATGATAAAGAAATAGAATTAGATTTAGCTGCCCCACAAATGGGGGTTGAAATAATGGCTCCTCCTGGTATGGAAGAGATGACTTCGCAGCTGCAAAATATGTTTCAGGGCATGTCTAATGAAAAAACCAGCAAGCGTAAATTAAAAATTAAAGATGCTTTTAAAGCGTTGCAAGAAGAAGAAGCCGCCAAAATTGTTAACAATGACGATATCAAAGAAAAGGCTATTTATGCAGTAGAGCAAAATGGCATCGTTTTTATCGATGAAATTGACAAGATTTGTAAGCGTGGTGATAGCTCAGGTCCTGATGTTTCTCGCGAAGGGGTACAAAGAGACTTACTCCCTCTGATTGAGGGCTCAACAGTAAGCACTAAGCATGGCATGATTAAAACAGACCATATTTTATTTATTGCTTCAGGCGCATTCCAGATGGCAAAACCATCTGATTTGATCCCTGAATTGCAAGGTCGATTACCAATTCGTGTCGAGTTACAAGCGCTAACTACCCATGATTTTGTTAGAATTTTGACTGAACCAAACGCATCATTAACTGAACAGTATATTGCTTTGTTGGCAACAGAAGGTGTACATGTTTCTTTTAGTGAAGATGGTATTCAGGCAATCGCTAATGCCGCATGGCAAGTTAATGAAAGTACAGAAAACATTGGCGCAAGACGCTTACATACTATGATGGAACGTTTAATCGAAGACCTATCATTTAATGCTGATAAGCGTGCTGGGGAAGTCATTATAATTGATCAAAAATACGTAGATGACACTATTTCTGAATTAGTTAAAAATGAAGATTTAAGCCGTTTTATTCTATAGAAAGAAAAGAGTAGGAAGTTAACTTCCTACTCTTTTAGCCAATATAAGCGCAGGAATTAATGAAAATCATTCAGTTTACGCTTGATAGCAAGCAAAAAAAATTAACCCTTAATTTTGATAGTAACCTTCAACTTAGTTTCTCCTTTGAATACCTAAGAGTATTTTCTCCCGTAGAAACGAAAGCTAAAAATGGCGTTAAAATACCAGAAGTGTTTCATAAAAAAGACGTGCTATTAACTGATATTGAACCGCTAGGTAAGCATGGCCACCGCTTAGTATTTGATGACAAGCACGGCGCTATTTTCACTGACCAAACATTCAAAAATCTCTTTGATAATTACGACATTAATTGGCAAAGCTATTGTTCAAGTTTAACCACAAGCCAAAATAGAGAAGCGTCGATTAGTTTTGTTGAAGTGAAATAAAATAAGTTAACACGAACATTCAAGATGGCTTTTATTTAGCGAACTTTGCCTAGTAATAACTAGACAGAGATAACGTTTTCTCTTGAAAACACCTGTTCGGTATCTTCAAGAGAAAAGTATATTTCTAAACTTTAAACTGACTCACTTCATTATTCAACACTGCCGCTTGCTGAGATAACTCTTCACTCATTTGTGCATTTTGATGAGATATTAGCCCGGCTTGTTCGGCGACGTCTCTTATCTCAACCACATGTTGATTAACTTCAGAAGCGACCGTACTTTGCTCTTGAATGGCTGATGCTATAGCTGTATTCATTTCCATGATGGTTGAAACATCATAGGTTATTTCTTCTAGCATTTTACCCGCTGAGCTTGCTTGGTCAGCGCTGTCTTGGCCTTGTGTTCGACAAATAGCCATATGAGAAACAATTTCTTTGGTTCGTCCTTGCAATGAACTAATAATCGTTTCAATTTCTTGTGTCGAATCTTGAGTCCGACTGGCTAATGTTCTAACTTCATCAGCAACCACAGCAAAGCCACGCCCTTGTTCTCCCGCCCTGGCTGCTTCGATAGCCGCATTTAACGCCAGTAAGTTTGTTTGCTCTGCTATGCCTCGAATAACATCTAATACTGAACCAATAGTATCGCTATCTTTAGCAAGTTCGTGCACTATATTTTCTGACTCCCTTAACTTTTCAGAAAGCTCATCAATTTTCGCAATAGTTTGCTCAACCCCTTCTTTACCACTAATCGCATTATTATTGGTTGCTTCAGCTTTACTCGCAGCGGCATTGGTATTATTAGCAATTTCATCAACGGTCGCAACCATTTGAGTCACCGCGGTAGCGACCATATCCGTTTGTTGAATTTGTGAGTCGACTCCGGCATTAGCAAGGTGAATATTTTTTGATAAACTATCTGTTGCTTCGTGCACAGTATCAACAGAAAGGTTAACGGCCGTAATTAAGTTTCTAAACTTACCCAGCATATTATTAAAAATAGTGGCCATTTCGCCGAGTTCATCATCACTGTGAGTAGATACGGTCAACGATAAATCCTGAGTATCAGCCACTTTTTTCATGGTCTCGTTTAGCTGATTTATGCTTAATAAAATACTTCTACTGACAAAAAAGGCAAAACTGATGGCAATAAGTAATATGCTAAAAAAGACACTGTAGGCAACCAAGTCAACAAATTTGGTGTGCTCAACAACCTCATTTTTACTCAGTAAAACAAGTTTATCTAAAATTTCATCCACTTGATGAACAGCGTTGCGCATATCACCTTTTAAACCTTCTTTAGCGGTGAAACCAAGCCGTTTTTGTCCGGCAACAAAGTCTGTAAATGCTTGTTCATAGAGAGAGATATTATCAATGGCTTGTGATTTAGCATCACTGGATAAATCGCTTACGTTTATGTCTTGAACAAAAGAACTGGCATTATTATTCCAACGGTCGACGTATTTCGCATCAAGACGTAACATAAAGTCTTTCTCATTGCGTCTAAGTTGTAGCATATTGCTCAGCAATTTATAGTCACTATTACCAATCGACTCTTCAACTACATGAACAGCAGATCTTAATGAGCCGTATAGACCGTCGGTTGAAGATAAACCAAGATCTTTTTGTGCATCAACTAAGTCTTTAAAGAACTGTTGATAATCATTTAGCACAGCGCGAAGCTTATTTAATTCAGGAAGGTCTTTGCCTATCGTTTCGTAAGCTTGCTCAAGTGAACCAATATTTCTTATAAGCTCAGCATAATTTTCACTAAACGCCTCAAAATACTTGATATCTTTTCTAGCTAAAAAATCCTTTTCATTACGACGCAACTGTAAAATTTCGGTTTCGATATTGCCAATTTCTCGAGCAATTTTTATATCAGTTTCCAAAGACGACATAGTAAAATTAAGTAAGCCCAACATAAAGACCATTGATAAAACCAAAATACCGGTGTTAGCAATAAGCTTGTGCTTGATTAGCATAAAGGAGATCCTAAAAATATTAATAGATTGATATTTTTAGTATAGGTAGAAAATTAAAATTTGAAACAAATTTATATGTTTTTTTATATGAAATAATAAGATGATAATTATCGGGCAAAGTATTTTTTCAATGCTTCTTCGGGTATAGGTTTACTGATGTAATATCCTTGAACAGCATCACAGCCAATGTTGCGTAATACCCTTAGTTGTTCTTCGGTTTCAACTCCCTCGGCTAAAACACGCTTACCTAAACCATGAGAAAGCTCAACCATAGATTTAACAATCGTTAAATCTGAATCATTACTTGCGACTTCTTCAATAAAACTTCGATCAATTTTAATTTTGTCGATCGGCAGTTTACGCAGGTATGCCAATGAGGAATACCCTGTACCAAAATCATCAATTGAAACTTTTATGCCCATATTTTGCAAAATAACAATGGTATTCATTGCTGTTGCGATTTCAGTCATCACAACATTTTCGGTAATTTCTAAATCTAAACATCTTGGTGTAATTTGATATTTAAAAAGTAAGGCTTGGATATTTTCAATCAATTTTGGATCTTGAAATTCAACGGCGGTAATATTAACCGCTATGGTCACTCGTCGATGATATTCTTTTTGCAAACGTGCAATAGTTTGGCATGCTCGTTCAAGCACATAACTGTCTAGCTCACTAAGCAGGTTAAGCGATTCAATATCAGGTAAAAAACTTGCGGGTTGTAATAAACCACGTTCTGGGTGTTGCCAGCGAACAAGCGCTTCGAAGCCTTCTATACGATTATTTAATAAGTTAAGCTGTGGTTGAAAATAGAGTACAAATTCATTGTTTTCAAAACCATCGCGAATTTCTTTTTCCATGGCAAGTAATCTTCGACCATGCGATTGCATTCCCGTTTTATATTTGACCGTCGCCACATTTTGACTTTCAGCTTGCGCTAAGGCTAAATTAGCTTTCTGCAATAAATCTTCAGCTAATAGCCCATCCCCAGGATATAAACAATAACCAACAGAGCATTGTAATAATACTTTATGTTGTTTGATGTGGTACGCCCGACTTATTAAGCCGTGTAAATGTTCTATTGCAGCCGCTTGTTGCTTTTCGTCAACACCATCAATAATAAAAGTAAAAGAATCACCACTTAATCGTCCAACCACCTGGGGTAAAAATATACTTTCATCAAGTCTACGCGCTATTTCACCCAAAATAGCATCCCCAACCTTAAGCCCGTATGTATCATTGACAAATTTAAAGCCTTTAATATCTAGTAAAAAAACCGCTAAATTTTGTTGATTACAGGCGGTTTTTTCGATGATTAAAGGCAGTTTTTCCATGACTTGTTGTCGGTTTAACGCCCCGGTTAATGAATCGTGCTTACCTAAATATTGAGCCTTATTCATCGCAGAGGTCGCAATACTTCGCTCTGCCCCTTGCATCCAAATAAGCATAGTAAATGCTAATAAAGTAAAGGCACCCAAATCAAAATAAATCAGTACTTCTGCTAATGGCCTAAACCAATACTCATTGATAAGTACAATAGAAAGAAAAGAAAATAAAACGTACCTGCCCCCCATAATAAGACTATAAATAATAAAAACATATGCAGAAAAATATTTTTTTGGCAAGTTATATAGATAAAAGGCCGTTAGCAATAAACTGCAGCCCATCACAAATGCAGGTAAACTCTCTCGCAGGTAAAAGCGGTTATAAACCTCGTTAACCTCAAATCCATAGAGTAACGTTGCCGTTAGTGCGAACAAAGCACTGAGTATAAAGCTGCTATTGGTGATTTTTTTAGAAATACTTTTTTTTGAAACTGCGCTATATATTCCGAGTAAAAGTGCGCAGAGATGAAAATAAAAACTAACTTGAATACCTACTGTAAGAAGAACTTTCTCTAAGGCGATAACACTGAGGTCGGTAAGTTGGGTTTCAATGGCAAGGCAAAGTTGATGGGCACTTAAAGAAAATAGGCTCACCGTCCAGTAGCTAACATACTGCCGACCTATCCCCCGATAATACAGCAAAAAAAATGTAGCAAGTAAGCCAAAAACTACGGCTTCAACAGAAAATAATAGACCGTGATAAAAGTCTTTCTCACCTACCATGTTATATTCTCTATTAAGTTGCGGGCGACCATTAAATATTCTTTTGCTTAGCAATACAAGACAGTCGCTATTATTATTTGCTGATTATACGGTTATTTACCATTGAATATATTTCACACAACGTTTGTACATCGAGCTATACTAACAGCCAATCGATTAAATTTTTTCACACTTTATGTTTACTGTTGCTGTGAGCAAAAATTTAGTAGCATAGGTATAAGCATTCAATCATAGCATTAAGGAAAAATCATGGAATACAACACCTCAGAGCTTTGTAATATTTATGCCGACCTAATTGATGTTGTTGATCCTATCTTTTGTAATTATGGCGGGCGCAGCTCTTTTGGTGGTCAAGTTGTTACCATTAAGTGCTTTGAAAATAATGGTTTAATAGCACAAATTGTAGCGACAGATGGACGAGGAAAAGTACTTGTTATTGATGGTGGTGGCTCAACACGTAGGGCACTGATTGATTTTAACATTGCTGAACAGGCCGCTAACAATGCTTGGGAAGGAATTGTTTGCTATGGAAGTGTCCGCGACGTAGATGCAATAGAAGAACTCGACTTAGGCATTCAAGGCTTAGTCTCTATTCCTGTCGGTGCTAGTGACCAAGATATTGGCGAAAGTGATTTAGCAATAAACTTTGCTGGGGTAACATTTCTCCCTGAAGACCACATTTATGCTGACAATACTGGTATTATTTTGTCACCAGAGCCGTTAGACATTGAATAAATCATCTAGACTTTATATTCAGTAAGTTACGCCCACTGACTTAAATTGTGCTCAATTAGCTGGCTCACTATGTGGATATTGTTCGAGCCAACGTCGCGTCCAAATTTCAATTTCATCAAAAACTACCCCACGACTTAAATATCTACCCTGAGCATATTCCCCGCCCATTGATATAAATGCTTGTTCAATATTACTGTTATTAATTGAGGTGCCAATAAGAGGGAGTTTCATTGCTCGAGTTAAATTGATGAGCGCATTAATAATGGCATTATCTGAGCTACCACTCTCAATGTCATTCTCACTATTACCCAACAAGCCACAATTAATTTTTACTTGATGGATACTCAGCTTTCGTAAGTATCGTAATGATTCATAGCTGCCTGAAAAATCCCCTATCGCGATCTTTATATTTAAAGATTTCAGCTGATCAATGATCGCTTTTGCTCTTTGGCTAGCAGATAAAATTAGCGCTTCTTTAAACTCGATAATTAAAGAATTTGTATTAATACTATATTCTTTAGCTTGCAAAGCAATGTAGTCAATTAATGCCGGTTCAAGTAACTCTTTACTAGCAAAGGTAATGGTTACTGGCTTTTCAAAACCTACCTTTTGTAATTGAGCAATGGCCTTACATGCTTCAACAATCATCTGCTTTGTTAATAGATAGATATCGCCACTATGCTCAGCAATATCGACAAATTGGTTGAGTACACGCGGTGTTTGATCATCGCAATACCAATGCACCTCCATGTGAAAGCCTACTACTTTTTTATTTGCTAGACCTATTTGTGGTTGTAAATACCAATGTAATTTTTCATCGGCTATATCTTGTTTTAATTGTTCCATACGCTGTAATTGTTGTTCGGTATAGAGTGCACTATTGTGGTCAAAGTAACTGACAACTTGTTGAGTTTGTTCTGAAACGAGTAAGGCATCTTCAGCAAATGAAATAACCTCACTGACACTATGACTGTATTCACCCATATAAGCAGCACCAAAAGCCAATTCGAAATTGAGAGAAAAACTTTTAAAACTCATTGCACTGGGCACAGCAGCCATAAGCTCACGGCAAAGCTGATCAACTTTCGTATGGTCAGGATAGTTGTCAGTACTCAAATCTAGCACGACTAAAAAGTGTAACCCTTGTAGCCGAGCGATTTTTATCGGTGATTGTTCATCTGAAAAGTTAACTAATAAAATATTTTCAGCGACTTTTTTCTGTAAACAATACGCTAATTGTAATAATAAAATATCAGAATTATGGTGACCTAAAACGGTGTTAACCGCTTGAAAGTTTACCGGCTTAAAAACAATACTCACAAAGCGACTTTTAGGCTGCTGCTTTATAACATTGTCTAGTTTTTCTAAGGCTTGCTGATAACAGGATAAATTTGTTGCTGGGTCTAACAAATATGCTGTTGATATTTGTTGACGAATATCATCGCTATTATTAAGTTCGACGCGAATGGCTTGCACTAAATACCAACAACCATTGACCAAAGCGGCTAGATAAGAAATAACGATTGCCGACACAAACCAAACAACACTGATAAAAGCATTTAACCACGCGAAAAGAATAACTACGAAACAAAGATGTATAAACCACTGTGCCGTTAATCTCACACTACTAGGCTCTTTAATTTTTTTTGATGAAAGCACCGTAACGCCAGCACATGCAAGCACCAGTAAACTTGCCGCCAGCCAGGCTAAATAACCATCAATATCGGGTAAAAACCATAAACTAAAAACAAAAGATACCGCTGTTGCGACAACAATAAAATTGATTAAATAATTTACTTTTTCTGCCGGTTGAGAATAAGTGCTTCGTAGCCAAAAAAATAACACCGAAGAAAAAATCATGGCTGATGAAAGTATCAATTCACTTTGATAGCTTTTTGGATAAGCCAAGGCATAAAGCATCAATAAAACACTCAGAGAAATCAGTAAGGGGTAACGAAGACGAATGTTTTTTAAGGGCTTAACTAAGGCGATAATTAATATAACAGGAAACATTAACCCCAAAACAAAGGCAATATTAAATTCAGTAAAAGAAAAAGAGGCGGCTTGTGCCGTACTCGAAAATAAAAACAAGCTTAACACTACCATCAAAAAACCAGTGAGTGATAAGCGCGTCGAGCGAAAGTGTTTCATATAAAGCCTTTTACCTAATGACAACAAACCTATACGATTGATGAGTTTAACTAGGAAATTAGATCAATTATTGCAATGCCAAACGGGGTTTATAGCTAAACACCATTAGACGAACCTGCGTATTGAAGTAGAACGGGTATATATTAAGACTAAGCAATATAGTGAAGTTTGTATAGGGTGTTTTTAACTAGGCTTATCGCAGAAAAAATTATCCCCTGAATATAAGCCCATTTAATGAAATTAAATGGCTTTATTACCCGCTACAAATAATTCACTCAGTGGGTTTACGCCAAATTGATAACAAAGTTCCGCTGGTTGCTCTATATTCCACAAGGCAATATCTGCATCAAAGCCAAGCGCAAGCTGACCTTTATTAGCTAAACCGAGTGCTTTAGCACCATAACAAGTAACACCAGCTAGTGCTTCTGCCGGTGTTAATCGAAAGAATGTGCATGCCATATTAAGCATCAGTTGAATATTATGAATGGGTGAGGAACCGGGGTTTGCATCGGTAGCAATCGCCATTGGCACTTGATACTTGCGTAATAATTCCATTGGCGGTAATTGTGTTTCACGAAGAAAATAAAAGGCTCCGGGTAACAGTACTGCAGTCATGTCTGCATCTTTCATGGCTTTAATACCGGTTTCATCTAAAAATTCGATATGATCAGATGAAAGCGCATTATATTTTGCCGCTAATGCGGTAGCGCCTAAATTTGATAATTGCTCAGCGTGAACTTTTATTGGTAGATGATGCTTTTGAGCCGCAGCAAAGACACGTTCTGTTTGTACTAAACTAAAACCAATACTTTCGCAAAAAACATCAACCGCATCGGCTAATTTACCTTCGGCAATAATGGGTATCATTTCATCACAGACTAAGTCGACATATTCATCGGGATTATCTTTGTATTCAACAGGTAAAGCATGAGCGCCAAGGAAAGTCCGCTTAATAGTAACCGGCAGTTTTTCAGCTAACTGCCCTGCTACTTTAAGCATTTTAATTTCGTTTTCTGTATCAAGACCATAACCCGATTTAATTTCAATACTGGTCACACCTTGTTGATGTAATGCAGTTAACCTGGGTAAGGCACTGGCTAATAATTCACTTTCACTGGCTTTGCGTGTGGCAGATACTGTTGAGACTATGCCTCCGCCGGCATTAGCAATTTCTTGATAACTTTTCCCGAGTAAGCGCATTTCAAATTCATTGGCTCGGTTACCGCCATAAACGATATGAGTATGACAATCAACGAGTCCGGGCGTTAACCATTTGCCTTTTCCATCAATAACCCGTACTGATTTTTCATCATATGGGGGTAAAGAAGTTTCAGCGCCTAACCAAGCAATTTTACTTCCACTTATTGCTAAAGCACCATTTTCAATCGCACCATAGCTGTTAGCGCCATCAGTCATAGTCGCTAGATTTACATTAATGAAGAGAGTGTGCCAAGCAGAAGAATTAATCGTCATAATAGATCCAAAAGGTGATTTTAACGCTAAACTTTTAACCAGCGTTTATATCAAAAGATGGCGGCATTATAAGCGTAGTGTTTGATTGCTAATAACGCTACTTTACGCGATAGAGAATAGACAAGCAAGCTTGTATATACAACTATTGACATCAGCACTAATAAATGAGATTGTATATACAAGTTATAGCGTTAAGACGACAACAGTCTTATAAACAATAAACCTAGCGAATTAACATGACTAAAGTAAAAACAGCAAAATTTACCGTAATAAAGCAGCATATTTGCCAAAAAATTGAATCTGGCGAATGGCAACAACATGCAAAAGTCCCTTCTGAAAATGAACTCGCGGATCAATTTTCAGTAAGTCGTATGACAGCAAGACGTGCTTTACAAGAACTTACCGAACAAGGACTATTGATTCGTTCGCAAGGCTCAGGCACTTTTGTTGCAACGTTTAAGTCACAGTCTTCGTTATTAGAAATTCGTAATATCGCTGATGAAATTCAAGAGCGAGGTCATCGACATCACGCTAAACAGCTGACCTTGAAAGCGGTTGCTGTTAACGAAGAAATCGCTATTTTACTTAACTTAAAAACTAATTCAATTAATAGCGTGTCAGTTTTTTATTCTGAAGTACTGCATTTTGAAAATGATCAACCGATTCAACTCGAACAACGTTTTGTTAATAGCGACTTAGTAAAAAATTATTTACAGCAAGACTTCACGCAAATAACGCCTCACGAATACTTATCAAGTGAAGCACCATTAACAGAAGCAACACACGAAATAGAAGCTGTATTAGCAGAAGCCTATATTTGCCAATTACTTCATATAGAAGAATCAATGCCTTGTTTACAAGTGAAACGTCGTACTTGGTCAAGTAAAGGGGTGGTCAGTTTAGCGACCTTAACCTCTCCGGGTAATAAGTATCGTTTAGGCAGTCACTTAAAATTCTAAAGAAATAATCATCCTTTTTACAACCCATAGTTAGGAAAATATCATGACTATCGAAAATACCTCAACAGACCCAAGATTAGATACAAGCCGAGTGATCAGAGCAGATCGTGGTAATAAAATCACCGCAAAAAGTTGGTTAACCGAAGCAGCTAAACGCATGTTAATGAATAACCTTGACCCTGAAGTTGCTGAACACCCACAATCATTAGTGGTCTACGGCGGGATCGGCCGTGCCGCACGCAACTGGGCTTGCTATGACAAAATTATTGAAGTATTAAATCGTTTAGAAGATGACGAAACCTTAATGGTGCAATCAGGCAAGCCGGTTGGTGTATTTAAAACCCACTCAAATGCGCCACGTGTTTTAATTGCTAACTCAAACCTAGTGCCAAACTGGGGTAATTGGGAACACTTCAACGAGCTCGATAAAAAAGGCTTGATGATGTATGGCCAAATGACTGCGGGCTCGTGGATTTACATTGGTTCACAAGGTATTGTGCAAGGTACTTATGAAACCTTTGTCGCGATGGCTAAGCAACACTTTGGCGGAAGCGCTAAAGGTAAGTGGGTACTTACTGGTGGGTTAGGCGGTATGGGCGGTGCACAACCTCTCGCAGCAACTATGGCTGGTTTCTCAGCATTAGTGGTTGAATGTGATGAAACCCGAATCGACTTTCGTATCAAAACTCGTTATGTAGACAAAAAAGCAAAAACGCTAGATGAAGCTTTAGTCATGATCAACGAAGCATGTGCTAGAGGTGAAGCGATATCTGTTGGTTTATTAGGTAACGCCGCTGACGTTTTTCCTGAATTAGTAAAGCGTGGTATCACACCCGATGTAACCACAGATCAAACATCAGCACATGATCCATTAAATGGCTACCTTCCACAAGGTTGGACCATGGAATACGCAGCAGAGATGCGCTTAAAAGACGAAGCTTTTGTAGTAAAAGCGGCGAAAAAATCAATGGCGATACAAGTACAAGCCATGCTCGACTTACAAGCGGCAGGTTCTGCAACAACAGATTATGGCAACAACATTCGTCAAATGGCTTTAGATGAAGGGGTTACAAATGCTTTTGACTTCCCCGGTTTTGTACCTGCATATGTTCGTCCCTTATTTTGTGAGGGCATAGGTCCTTTCCGCTGGGTAGCATTGTCTGGCGATCCAGAAGATATCTATAAAACCGATGCAAAAGTTAAAGAATTGATCCCCAATAATCCTCATTTACACAATTGGTTGGATATGGCTCGTGAGCGTATCGACTTTCAAGGTCTACCAGCACGTATTTGTTGGGTTGGTTTAAAAGACCGTGCGCGTTTAGCGTTAGCCTTTAACGAAATGGTTAAAACTGGCGAATTATCTGCCCCCGTTGTTATCGGTCGAGATCACTTAGATTCAGGTTCAGTTGCTTCACCAAATCGAGAAACTGAAAGTATGTTAGATGGCTCAGATGCTGTTTCTGATTGGCCATTACTTAATGCCCTACTTTCAACGTCTGGTGGTGCTACTTGGGTAAGCATACATCACGGAGGTGGTGTTGGTATGGGCTTTAGCCAACATTCAGGTGTGGTTATTGTTGCTGACGGAACTGACGAAGCAGCACAGCGTATTGGCCGCGTTTTATGGAACGACCCTGCGACAGGTGTTATGCGTCATGCCGATGCGGGTTACGATATAGCCGTTGATTGTGCAATAGAGCAAGGCCTTGATTTACCTATGATTGAAGGCGCTAACGGTAAGTAACTTTTTCTTCGTGGCTGACGTAATGACTTAATGCAGCCACATTAAAGAAAACTCATTTAACGAATTAATTAGAATTAACGAGAAATACATGTCAGATATAAGCACATTAAACATTATTCCAGGGCAATTAACCCTAGCGCAATTACGCAACGTCGTTAAATACGAAGGTATTCAATATAGCCTTGACGAGAGTGCCTTTGATGCGATTCATCAAAGTGCTGAAGCGGTACAACAAGTTATCCGTGAAAACCGTGTCGTTTATGGTATTAATACCGGCTTTGGCTTATTAGCCAGCACACGCATAAAGACAGAAGAGCTAGAATTATTACAACGCTCTATCGTACTTTCTCACTCAGCGGGTTTTGGCGAATATATGGAAGATGCCACGGTACGCTTAATGATGGTGTTAAAAATCAATTCATTGTCACGTGGCTTTTCAGGTATACGTTTAAAAGTCATCCAAGCCTTAATCACTCTGCTTAATGCTGAAGTCTATCCTTGTGTACCCAAAAAAGGTTCAGTTGGCGCATCTGGCGATTTAGCGCCACTTTCACATATGGTTTTACCTTTACTAGGTGAAGGTGAAATGTCGCATGACGGTGAAGTCATTACCGCCCTTGAAGGTTTAAAAATTGCAGGTCTTGAACCGGTAACACTTGCCGCGAAAGAAGGTTTAGCGCTACTTAACGGTACACAAGCATCTACGGCTTTTTCTTTGGAAGGTTTATTTCACGCTGAAGATTTATTTGCTGCTGCTGTGGTTATTGGCTCAATGTCTGTTGAAGCCGCATTAGGTTCACGTGCCCCTTTTGACGATCGCGTTCACCAAGTACGTGGGCAAATAGGCCAAATAGATGCAGCAACCGCTTACCGTTATGTTTTAGATACAAACTCTGAAATTGGTGGCTCTCATGTTGATTGTGAAAAAGTACAAGACCCTTATTCATTACGTTGTCAGCCACAAGTGATGGGTGCATGTTTAACACAAATTCGTCAGGCTGCTGAAGTGCTTCATATCGAAGCCAATGGAGTAACGGATAATCCACTGGTTTTTGCAAATGAAGGTGATTTTATCTCGGCAGGTAATTTCCACGCTGAACCTGTCGCTATGGCTGCTGATAATTTAGCCCTCGCCATTGCCGAAATAGGTTCGTTGTCTGAACGTAGAATGGCACTATTGATTGATGCAAACTTAAGTAAACTCCCTCCATTTCTTGTAGATAACGGCGGTGTTAACTCAGGTTTTATGATAGCTCAGGTGACCTCAGCAGCTTTAGCATCAGAAAATAAATCGTTAGCTCACCCTGCTTCGGTTGACAGTTTACCAACATCGGCTAACCAAGAAGATCATGTATCGATGGCTTGCTTTGCTGGTCGTCGTTTAGCTGATATGGCAGAAAATACCAATGGTGTCTTGGCCGTAGAGTATTTAGCCGCCGCGCAAGGTTTAGACTTTAGAGCTCCTCTTAAAGGTGCTGAAAAAGTTGAATTAGCCAAAGCTATTTTACGTCAAGAAGTAAGCTTTTATGATAAAGATAGATACTTTGCACCCGATATTGCAGAAGCCTCAGATATTATTGCTGATGGTGAATTAAATCAATTAATACCCGCTGGTATACTACCAAGCTTCTAGTATTTAATAACAATATAAAAAATAAAGCCCGTTAATGAAAGTTAACGGGCTTTATATGTTCAGGATGAACGGTATGCTGTGATCACATGGATGTAAAAAGTAAAGCAACGTATATTTCTGCTAGGTACGCGCATTCACCTTATTAATACTTTCCTGTATATCAATCTTTGAGACAAGGATATCAGAGCCAGACTAACGTAAGGAAGTTACCTGATAACCTAGACTTAACTAGGAAATATAATTCAACAACAAACTTGACATAATATGTCATACTTGCTAACTTTATTTTTACAGAAGTGATCATAAATTTTACCTCTTCATAATAATATAACAACAGTATCTATATTTTTTTAACCTGTTAATCTATTAAAGCATTAATGACAAGGAGTTAGCGGTGGAGTACATACTTTTATTTGAAACGTGGATTGTTCTAGCCATATTATTTGCTTGCGCAGAAATTTTTGTTCCCGGTGGTATCCTCTTAAATTTAGGTATTGCCTCATTATTAGTCGCTATTGGTGTACAACAACAATTACTCGATACTTGGACTCTGACTTTAACGACTTGGTTTATTCTTGCTTCATTTCTACTATTTGTACTTTATTTTGTCACTGAACGGTTTTTCAGTGGTGAATATACCGTTGAAAATATTTATGAAGAACTAGACATTTATGGCAAAGAAGTAACGGTTATAGAAAAAATTGGACCAGGGACTCATGCTGGTCGCGTAGAATTTCAAGGCACTACTTGGACCGCGCTGAGCGACGGTTCAGAGTTACCCAAAGGTAGTCACGCCACTATTGTTTGTAAAGAAAATATCTCTCTGGTTGTTGAACCGATAAAGTAACAACAACAAAACTATCATTCTAACTAAAAATATGGGAGCAACCTATGCTAGCCACACTCACCTTTGTCTTTCTTGGATTACTGTTTATTGTTGTCAAACTGGTCCTTATTGTGCCAATGAAAGAAGTTTGTATTATCGAACGTTTAGGTAAATTTCGCGCAATAATGCAACCTGGATTACATTTTCTTATTCCTTTTATTGACCGCGTCGCTTACCGTCATGAAACAAGAGAACAAGTCTTAGACATCCCTTCTCAAAGCTGTATATCTCGCGATAATATTCAAATTGAAGTCGACGGCTTAGTTTATATTCAAGTTATGGACGGTGCCAAAGCCAGCTATGGTATAGAAGATTACCGCCGGGCTTGTGTGAATTTAGCGCAAACCACTATGCGTAGTGAAATTGGCAAGTTAAAACTCGGACAAACGTTTTCAGAACGAGACACCCTTAACGAAACGATTGTCCGTGAAATAGACAAAGCATCAGATCCTTGGGGCATCAAAATGTTGCGTTACGAAGTTAGGAATATCACCCCTTCTGCTAATGTCATTCATACCCTTGAAAAACAGATGGAAGCCGAACGAAAAAAACGTGCTGAAATTACTTTAGCTGAAGCTGACAAAGAATCGACAATAAATTTATCAGAAGGTGAGCGCCAAGAAGCCATTAATATTTCAGAGGGTGATAAACAACGACAAATTAATGAAGCACATGGTTTTGCAAAAGAAATTGAAATACTAACGCAAGCCACCGCAGAGGGCATGAACATGATTGCCAAAGCGTCAATGACTCCGGGTGGCGACAAAGCGATAAAAATGCGTTTACTAGAGCAATTCATTAAACAAACTGGGTCTATTTTAAAAACTGCAGATGTCTCAATTATGCCCGCTGAAATGGCGAAATTAGAAGGCTTTTTCGAAGGCATGGACAAAGTAACGCAAACCGTTCAAGGAGCAAAATAATGATCCAGCAAACTATAAGTAATATGAGTGGCAGTAACCTTGATATCGTGGTGCTGGCTATCTGGGGCGCTATATTTCTCTTTCTAGCCTACAAATTCGTACAAGCTATTTGCTTAGTACCAACAAAGTCTGCCTATGTCGTTGAACGTTTAGGCAAGTACCGCTGTACCTTAGAAGCAGGCTTTCATCTTTTATTGCCATTTATTGACCGTGTGGCTTTTATTCAAGATTTAAAAGAAGAAACAATCGACGTACCACCACAAGAATGTTTTTCAAAAGACGAAGTAAATGTTGAAGTTGATGGCGTTATTTACATCGAAGTCATTGATTCATTAAAAGCAAGCTACGGTATCACTGACTATCGTTTTGCCGCGATGCAATTAGCACAAACCACCACGCGTTCTGTTATTGGTACCTTAGACTTGGACAGAACTTTTGAAGAGCGTGATGTTATCAGTGCTAAAGTGGTAGAAGTATTAGATAAAGCAGGCGAAAGTTGGGGAATACGTGTTCATCGCTATGAGATAAAAAATATAACGCCACCTGATACTGTTAAAAATGCCATGGAGTTAGAAGTTAATGCGGAACGTGAACGCCGGGCAATTCTAGCAAAAAGTTTAGGAGATAAGGCGAGTCGAATTAACCGTTCAGAAGGCTTAATGACTGAAATGATCAATATTTCAGAAGGTGAAAAACAACGTCGTATAAATTCTGCAGAAGGTAAAGCGGCACAAATAATTGCTATTGCGCAAGCAACGGGGGATTCAATCACTAAAATAGCGATTGCCATTGAGCAACCGGGTGGGCAACAAGCACTTGATTTACAATTAACCGAGCAGTACCTTCAGCAAATGCAAGGCTTAAGCCAGGCAAACAGAAAAGTTATTTTACCGGCAAACTTGCTTGATTTTAACCAGTGGTTAGCCGTATCAGGTATTAAATAACAGCCAAGCTTAAAAATAGTAGAATAAATAAAGCACGTAGTTGACTCGCTTTTTAACTACGTGCTTTGATAGATAAATGGCATTATGTTACTCACTTGAAAATAAAAAAAAGCCAATGAGTAACACCATAACCACTGAGCCCACCACAAAAACATTATTACCCATCGTGAGTTTTTTTTCCGCTAAACCTATTCGTATCTTAGTGATGGCAATATAAATAAGGGCCGCAATTAAAGCAGTAATAAAATGAGTCAGTAAGGTGTTCAGTTCGCTATTTTGTTGCCACAAAAACACAACGCCTCGTTTGTTAACAAAAAATAAGTTTAATAACGAAATATGCAACCATAAAACAAAAAACAACTGAGTGGCTTTGTTGGTTAACCAAGCTTTAAGCATCTTATAACCCTGCAACCGATTTATATAACCAAACAATTAAATCATCATGAGTAAATTGATAAGCAAAACTATTACGCAGTTTTTCATCATTAATACGTTTACCAAAACGCATTGATGTTTCAAACGAGAACTCTGGCAGCGGCAAATTTAAAGCTTTAGCAGCCGCATGGTAATAATGTTGTTTAGACGTTTCCGTAGCGCTGACCGCGTTATAAATACCCCTAATGTTTTCATCTTTAATGATCTCCATTAAAACACCAACCGCATCGTCCTGATGGATTAGATTGATAAAGGCTTGTGGGTCAGAAAGTAATTTTCTTCCTTGTAAAAACCTACCGGGGTGGCGCTCAGGCCCAACTAATCCAGCCAAGCGCAATATAACTGTTTCGCCTGAAAAGGCCTCTGCTGCTTTTTCGGCGCGAATAAGAGTAGCCACTTTATCAGCGTTCATATCTAGCACTGATTGTTCATCAACTAAACCTGACAAACCATTATAGACAGCAGTACTACTTAACAAGACAATTTTTTTTACACGCCCTAGTTCAGCCATTTCAATTAACTGGGCAACTTTTTCAGGGTAATCGCTTCGCCCTTGACGGATCTGTGGTGTTATAGAAATAATAAGCGTATCGTGACCAAAAACACTTAACACTGTTGATTTAGGATCTTCAACAGGTAAAATCAAAAGCTCTGTATCTATTTGCTCTTTAGCTAGTCTTTGCTTTTTCTCTTCACTTTGTACCGTTACAGTGACGCGATATTCTTCTCTCAACAATTGCTTTGCTAAAGCGTGGCCAAGCCAACCACAACCTATAATCGCAACATTTTTTACCATCGTATTCCCTTAATTTATTAACGATTCTTTTGATGATATTCTTTAATTTTACTGACAACGTCTGTTGAAATAGTATTAGGAACTGGTATAGAAAGATTATACTGTAATATTTTCCAACCATCAGACGTCAACTTAAGCACACCAGATCCCCGACATTCGCCATAGTGACTATTGTCGAGTAACTCGTCAAAAAACGCCAATTGTTCGCTATTATTTACTGATGCAATAAGCGTAATATTTCTTTGACGAGATTTATAGCGCCAACCTTGTCCTTGACTGAAATAAGGAGTAACAAACTCAGTAAATTGTTTTTTTGTCCAGCGCTCTTGACCATCAGTGCCTAAAAATACGGCTTGTTCATCAAGTAAATCAAGATAAATTTTTTGGTCAGCATCGCCAGCAGCTTGATGAAAAGTATCTAGCACTTTATCTATGTCGCTGTTTGCAAATACACTGGCGTTAAAAAGACAGAGGCCTATAAGACAAACTATAATTTTTATCATGGTATCAAATCCTAAATTTGGCTCATTTTGGTAGAACAAAATATAAGCCATTAAAAGTTGCGGCTACCTTTTCTCCACTCATTACCTGAACTTCAACGCAGAGTTTTATTTTCTGCTTGGTCACTAAGTTATCAATACTGCCAGAGCTTAACGAGCGTCCTGTTTTTGCAA
This sequence comes from Colwellia sp. BRX10-1, assembly GCF_014077545.1. Taxonomy (NCBI): domain Bacteria; kingdom Pseudomonadati; phylum Pseudomonadota; class Gammaproteobacteria; order Alteromonadales; family Colwelliaceae; genus Colwellia; species Colwellia sp. BRX10-1. The sequence goes on along the minus strand of NZ_JACGWC010000019.1, from coordinate 23,422 downwards.
AAGCTATTCCTGCTATTGGGCTATGATATCTAATCTTGGCATCAGCTAACACTATATTACCCATAAGATTTTTCTGTTCCATTAACAAATAAACCCAGCCCCATCCCGTTAATGTTGCTAATGTGTAGATACTGCCCGCAAACATAGTATTGTGTAAATTTTTATTAAAAAGCTCATCACAAGTCGTGACTAAATTTTGTTGATCATAATAACCAACCGTCACTTTCATCGCTTTGCTCATTGGTATAGTGCTATGCCAAGTATTTTGCAGTGCTGTTGATAGTTCATTATAATGAAAATCATCGCTTACCAGCGTTTTTTCCATATTGAAATGCTTAATTTTATTAAATAATAAGTGCGAAAAGCCAATGTTTTTATAAGATTGTTTTTCATAGAAGCTGATCGCTTGTTCTCGCGCTTTCAAAGAGAGCTTAGTGACACCTAAACGGCTCGCAAACTGTTCAAGGGCGAGTATTAACTGCTGCCCTAACCCTTTGCCCTGAAAATCATCAGCAACCGCCATATAACGAATTTGCCCTGCTAACAAGCTACAAAAGTGAAGACGTGCAACAGCGATAATATTACCTTTATCATCAAAAATGGCTCGATGAATCGCTTGTTTTTCAAAGTCATCTTTTTCACTTCCTTGTTTTTGTTGTGATGGTTTACGTAATATTGTCCAGCGTAAGTGGTAGTATTGGTCAAATTCTTGCTGGCTTATGGGTGCTCGACACTCAAACATTGGTTATGCTTACCTATAACAATTAAAAAGATTCGTTCGTATACGCTATTATGAAATTAGTTAAAAATATCCAACAGGGTCAATTAAGTTACTACACGCAAAATGATGACTCCATTTCGGTGAGTGAAAACCAACACTATCGTTGGTTAGCTTTTGATAATGTCGTACAAAGCATGATGCTAAAGCGCAAGCCCTCACAGCTCACATTTCCTCATCAAATCAGCTTATTATCACCTTTACTTTTTTTTCGCCCTAAAAAAGTTGTGGAATTTGGCTTAGGTGGTGGTAATTTAGCACGATTTTTATTGCATTATTTACCTGATTTAACCTTACACACCATTGAATATTCACAAGAAGTTATTGAATGTTTCGAACGCTTTTTTAATCCACAAGCTACCAAGGTTAATTTGCATCATTGCTCGGCACTAGATTGGCTTCATCACCATAAAAAAATGAAACCTGATTGGTTTATTTGTGATATTTACCATAAAAATCAGTCTATTAACGACTCATTAATTTTAACCAAAAATATCTTAAAAAAAGTGGACGAGCAAGCTGTTTTATCACTTAACTTGCCAAGCCCATCAAACGAAGAAATTAATTATTTTCTCGCCGAGTTAAAAGTACTCGCTCCAACTAAACAGCTAGTGTACTTTCATATTCCTCATTACTTAAATGTTATTATTCATTTACTGCCCTACGATATGTTAAGTCAAGCTGAAGAGAGCTTACTTGCTGACACCGTGCTACCCGCGAGAACATTTAAACGCTGGCGTAAATATTGGCGACATGGCATGCAATAGTTCATTGCGCTTAGCAAGTGAGTGTAAAGGTAACGGGACCATCATTCACTAGTGCTACTTTCATATCAGCACCAAACTCGCCTGTAGGCACGGCAAAACCATGACCACGCAATTGTAAACAGAAATAATTATATAGTGGGATGCTGACTTCTGGTTTAGCTGCAGAAGTAAAGCTTGGACGCATACCTGAATGCGTATCGGCGGCTAGTGTAAATTGTGAAATAACTAAAATTTCTCCGTCAATATCGCTAACATTTAGGTTCATTTTTCCTGCTTCGTCTTCAAAGATACGATAACCTGCAATCCGTTGCGCTAATCGTTTCGCTTTAGTTTCGTTGTCGTCAGGCTCAATGGCAAGTAATACTAAAATCCCTCGATCAATTTTTCCTATCACTTGTTGATTAACCGTAACGCTTGCTTGTGAAACTCTTTGAATAACTGCGATCATTTTATTGCTCGGCTAGAAAATTTGCCATAGTATCGCTCGCTCGACAAAATGCATCAATAGTTTGTCGCTCAAAACCACTATGTCCTGCACAAGGCAAAATTTGTAATTGCGCGTTATCCCAAAATTTAGTCAGTGAAAAAGCATTATCAAGCTGACAAACCATGTCGTAACGGCCATGAAGAATAATCGCAGGGATCGCGGTTAGTTTATCAATATTTTCTAAAATGTAATTCTCATTGATAAAACAATCTTGAGTAAAGTAATGACTTGATACCTTTGCCATGCATAGAGCTTGATGGGCGTCATCAACATGCGCCAGACCTATATGGTGATGCTCAAGGGTTGATAACCTTAATTCCCATAATGTCCAAGCTTTACTGGCCGAGATCACCGCGACCTCATTACTTGAATTGAGTACTTGGTGGTAACCTGACAGTGGAGAATGTTGTAGCTCGGCTGGTAAGTGTTCAACAAATTCTTGATAGTACTCTGGGAAAAAGTTTTTTGCCCCCTTCTGACTGTAAAGCCATTGGTATTCAGATCGAGTCCCGAGGAATACACCACGTAAGATAAAAGCTAAGATTTTATCTGAATGAGCGATACCATAGGTTAGTGCTAAAGTTGTTCCCCATGAGCCACCACAAATTAACCACTGTTCAATATTTAGGTGTTGACGAATAACTTCGATATCGTCAATTAAATGAACGGTGGTATTATCTAGTACGGACGGAGAGGGCTTTGAGCGACCACAACCTCGCTGATCAAATAAAATAATACGATACAGTTCAGGATCAAAATAACGCCGATGGTTCTCGCTTGAACCGCTACCAGGACCACCATGAAGGTATAACACAGGTATTCCTGTTGGGTTACCCGACTGCTCAAGATATATTTGATGCTGCCCCCCAACAGGTAACAACTCTTCAGAATATGTTGCTATTTTAGGATATAAAGACCGTGACATGTATTTACTCTGTTTATTGAGACCATAAATAATATTATGGCGCAAAATATTAAAAACTGTCAGTTTCAAACAAGCCTTTATAAATTAACTTATCTGATGCTTATCTAAGTGTTCTCTTTGGTGATCTTCTGGTTTAAAATTTTCTAAGCTGACCGTAAACAATGCACCGAAAAGCACGACTAGCCAAGATAAATACACCCATAAAAAAAGAATCGGAATACCCGCTAGAGCACCGTAAATAGCCTCATAAGAAGGGAGTTGCGTGATATAAAAAGCAAAGCCTTTTTTTGCAACTTCAAATAAAAGTGCCGCTAATGTTGCACCAAACAAGGCATGTTTAAGCGGTACCACTTTATTAGGCACCACCATATATAAAATAAGGAATGCGCCAATCGAAGCAAAAATAGGCAAAGCTCTTAACGCTATATTGGTAAGGCCGAAAACGTCATAATTCCCTATCGATATCAAAGAAACAATATATGAAGTTGCCGCTATACTACTACCCATTAAGACAGGTCCAAGAGTCAGTACCATCCAGTACATAGAAAAAGCGGTAACAATGCGTCTTTTGGTTGTGACCCGCCAAATTTTATTTAAGCTGGTGTCAATGGCAGAAATTAGCAATAGGGCAAATAAGAATAAAAAACTAATGGCGATAGCTGACATCTCTGAAGCATTCGTGACAAAACCGGTAATATGTTCTTTAACCACATCACCCGCAGCAGGCATAAAATTTTGATAAACAAAATTTTCAATAATTTCTTTAATATCAGTAAAGATAGGAAAAGCGGTCATAACTGACAACATGACTACAATCAAAGGCACCAGCGACATCAAGGTTACATAAGATAAGTAACCGGCAGTAATGTGTATTTGCTCTTTTAATATTCTATTTATAAAAAACAAACAAAAGTGCCAAATAGTCTGACTTTGCTGGTTGTTTTTAATGCTTTTAATCCAGTTCATTACAAATTAGTTATTATCTTATGGTGTACAATATATTATGATAATTGCTAAGCAAGTGATAGTGATAATAATCGTAATAAAATTTAACGTAGGAGTAATGATGTCTAATCAAGGTTCAGGTGGTAATGTTTTAGCGGCAATATGTAGTTTTTTTATTGCAGGTTTAGGTCAATTAGTTCAAGGGAGGATCCTCGCAGCAATCCTGTTTTTCCTGTTAACCTGGGTTAACTACACATTAGCAGCGACAGGAGTCTTATTCTTTATGGCGGTTCCTGGCCTTATTTTTCATCTGTGGGCAATCATCGATGCTGCTCGCTATAAAGGTAGGAACTAATGAATAAGATTGCAATTAAGGTCTCGTTATTTTTTCTTTTACTGTCAATAGTCGGCTGTCAATCTGCTTACTATTCGGCCATGGAAAAAGTAGGTAAACATAAACGTGATATATTAATCGATCGTGTTGAAACTGCCACTGAGTCACAAGAGGAAGCAAAAGAAGAATTTAAAAATGCCTTAGAACAGTTCTCTGCATTAGTAAATTTTGATGGTGGTGAACTGCAACAACAATATGAAATAAGTAATGATCACTATCATACAAGTAAAGTTGCTGCTGAGGATGTAACTGCTCGTATTAATTCAATTGAAGCTGTCGCTGAAGCTTTGTTTAATGAATGGAATAGTGAATTAGAACAATTTACTAATCAATCATTAAAACGCCAAAGTCAATCGCGTTATAACGAAACCCAAAATCGTTATACTTCAGTGATTGAATCAATGCGTAATGCGGAGAAGAGAATGCAACCTATTCTTGATGCGCTTAAAGATAATATGCTTTATTTAAAACATAATCTTAATGCGCGAGCTATCGGTGAGCTTAAAACGGAATATAAATTAATTGAACAAGATGTTGAACGCTTAATTAACGAAATGAACAATTCAATTAACAAATCACAAACATTCATAAAATCACTTAAGAACCCTTAGTACAAAAGGAGCACTTTTATGAGTGTCTGCTTAGTACCATAAAATTAATGGTGAGTGATGATAGATGGTAGCTTGTTTATGTTAAATGAGCCGCCATCAACTTAATGACAGAGACTTACTCTTTATTGGTAGGATTTTATGTTGCTGAGATTATAAGTTATAACGTGTCATTATTTGATCTTGCGTGTGACAAGGGGGGATTAGCAAAAACATCACTTCGATCTTGGTTTTGGTTAATAGCAGTAAGTAAGCTTGACAGCTCTCTTATTTGACTCGGACCCGCTCGGCCTTCTTCAAAAAGTTGACTTAATCGTTGTAACACTTTGAGTTGCTCTGGAGACATTTCGAAATTCCCTTTCTTAATAATATTCTTTAAAGATACCGCTTGGTCGTTATGAAGCCGTGGCATGTTGGTGGTAAATAGCGACTTGTACCGGCAAAACTATTTCCCTGCCATCATCGATGTACTCTTGATAAAGGACTTTTAACTCTCTGCGTTCGATAACGTTAGCTTTATCAGCAACAGCTTTTTCAAATAGATCATTTAAACGAGTTAATTTTCTCTGCTCCATAATAAGTTTGCTCCCTGCACCGTTACTTTCAAAGTTCACATGCAACTAATCGTATCAGTAAAACTAATATTCACCAGTGAGGTGTAATGATTAGCGTCAACTCAACATTTAGACATAACTGACTCACTTAATTAATTTTCATTAAAAAACAATAGATTAAAATACAGCCATCCACTTTATTAACCGTGTATTGTGTTACTTCCTATATATTTTTCAGACATGTCTTACGCAATATTACGTTTAGGCTTACTCAAATTTACTGACAAAAAAACCAGCCGAAGCTGGTTTTTATCAATCGTCTAAATAAGAGGCTTATTTAGGACGAGTATCACGCTTACGTTCATTTTCTTTTAAAAGCTTTTTACGAATACGAATGCTCAGTGGTGTAACTTCAACTAGCTCATCGTTATCAATAAACTCAAGCGCTTGTTCAAGCGACATAACGATAGGCGGTGTTAACGTTTGTGCTTCATCAGTACCTGATGAACGAACGTTAGTTAACTGCTTACCTTTAAGAGCGTTTACTGTTAAATCGTTGTCACGGCTATGAATACCAATAACTTGACCTTCATAAATATCAACACCGTGTCCGATCAACATACGACCACGTGATTGTAAGTTAAATATTGCATTCGTTAATGCTTTACCTGTTGCATTACCGATCATTACACCATTTTTACGCTGGCCAATATCGCCACCTTTATGAGGTCCGTATTCAAAAAATGTATGATAAATTAAGCCAGAACCTGACGTTAATGTCATGAATTCAGTTTGGAAACCGATCAAACCACGACTTGGCATGATGAAGTCCATACGAATACGACCCGTTCCATCAGGTGCCATATCTGTTAATTCAGCTTTACGAACACCCATTCTTTCCATGATAGGTCCTTGATGCTGCTCTTCAACATCAATAGTCACGTTTTCATAAGGTTCTTGTATTTGACCATCAATTTCACGAATAATAACTTCAGGACGTGATACCGCTAACTCAAAACCTTCGCGACGCATGTTTTCGATTAAAATGCCTAAGTGAAGCTCACCACGACCTGATACTTTAAATTTATCAGCATCAGGAAGTTGCTCAACACGTAAAGCAACGTTGTGAATTAATTCTTTGTCTAAACGGTCTTTGATGTTACGTGAAGTAACATACTTACCTTCTTTACCACAAAATGGTGAAGTGTTTACTTGGAAAGTCATATTGATAGTAGGTTCATCAACAGATAATGCTGGTAAGCCTTCAACTTCTGTAGGACAACAAACCGTATCTGATATTTTTAACTCGCCTAAACCAGTAATAGCAATAATATCGCCAGCAAAACCTTCTTCGATATCAAGTCTTTCTAGACCTAAGTAACCAAATACTTTACCAACTTTAGCGTTATGGATCTTGCCAGTTGCTAATTTAATCGTTACTTGTTGGTTTGGTTTAACAGAACCACGAGTAATACGGCCAACGCCAATTACACCTAAGTAAGAGCTGTAATCAAGTTGAGATATTTGCATTTGGAATGGACCATCTGGATCCGCTGTTGGTGCAGGCACTTCTTTAAGAATAGTATCAAATAAAGGAGTCATGTCTGTGCCGGTTACGCCTTCTTCAAGCGAAGCCCAACCATTGATTGCTGAAGCGTAAACAACTTTAAAATCAAGCTGTTCATCTGTAGCGCCAAGGTTGTCAAACAATTCAAAAACTTGGTCCATAACCCAATCAGGACGAGAACCAGGCTTATCAACTTTATTAATAACAAGGATTGGCTTTAAACCTTGAGCAAACGCTTTTTTCGTTACGAAACGCGTTTGTGGCATAGGGCCTTCTTGTGCATCAACAATAAGTAAAACCGAATCTACCATTGACATAACACGCTCAACTTCACCACCGAAATCAGCATGGCCAGGAGTATCTACGATGTTTACACGGTAACCGTTCCAGTTAATAGCCGTATTTTTAGCTAAGATTGTGATACCACGTTCTTTTTCGATATCATTCGAATCCATCGTACGCTCTTCAAGACCGCCACGGGCATCAAGGGTACCTGATTGTTCTAATAATTTATCAACCAAAGTTGTTTTACCATGATCAACGTGGGCTATGATGGCAACATTACGTAATTTATCTAACACGGGTTTTACTCACTTCTTGCAAGACTTTTTCATCAAAAGAATATAGGGCTATAATTGGGCGCGAATTATACAGCAACGAAGTCAACAAAGACAGCAACAAATATTTCAGCTCATATTAAATTCTCCATACACGAATCGTAATGCCCTGTTATACTCTTAAGCACCAACAATCAGCAGGCGCACCAATTTAGCGCAGCTCACGCACAGTAGTGGTGCAAGTAGGCTTTAGTAAATAAGTTAACACCTTATATATAAAGGCTTTATCTATTGGCATGAATTTCGCTTTATGCCCATCATGCGAAATGCAAACGTATTTTATTTTAATGACACTGGAGACTTTACATGTCACAAGCCGTATTAGATTTAATCAAAGACAACGATGTTAAATTTGTAGACCTACGTTTTACTGATTCAAAAGGTAAAGAGCAACACGTTTCAATTCCTTATCACCAAGTAAATGAAGACTTTTTTGAAGACGGTAAAATGTTCGATGGTTCTTCTATTGAAGGTTGGAAAGGTATTAATGAATCTGACATGGTAATGATGCCTGATGCTGATTCAGCGGTATTAGATCCTTTTACAGATGCAGTAACATTAAATATTCGTTGTGATATTTTAGAACCAAGTACAATGCAAGGTTACAGCCGTGATCCTCGTTCAGTTGCTAAACGCGCTGAAGAGTACTTACGTAGCACAGGTATCGCTGATACTGTATTAATTGGTCCTGAGCCAGAATTCTTCTTATTTGATGATGTACGCTTTAGTACTGATATGAGTGGTTCTTTCTATAAAATTGATGATAAAGAAGCCGCTTGGAATTCAGGTACTGAATACGAAGAAGGCAATATGGGTCACCGTCCAGGCGTTAAAGGCGGTTACTTCCCAACATCTCCTGTAGATTCATCACAAGATATTCGCTCAGCCATGTGTTTAGTTATGGAAGAAATGGGCTTAGTTGTTGAAGCGCATCACCATGAAGTAGCAACGGCTGGTCAAAACGAAATTGCATGTCGCTTCAATACCTTAGTTAAAAAAGCTGATGAAGTTCAAATATACAAGTATGTTGTTCATAACGTTGCTCACGCTTACGGTAAAACAGCGACTTTTATGCCTAAGCCATTAGTTGGCGACAACGGCTCTGGTATGCATGTTCATCAATCACTTGCTAAAGACGGTGTTAACTTATTCGCTGGTGATAAATACGGCGGCTTATCTGAAATGGCGCTTTATTATATTGGCGGTATTATTAAGCATGCTAAAGCATTGAATGCTTTTACTAACCCAGCTACTAACTCTTACAAACGTTTAGTTCCACATTTTGAAGCGCCGGTAATGCTTGCATATTCTGCACGTAACCGCTCTGCATCAATTCGTATACCGATTGTTCCATCACCAAAAGCAATGCGTATTGAAGCTCGCTTCCCTGATCCAGCAGCAAACCCATATTTAGCTTTTACTGCTTTATTAATGGCTGGTCTTGATGGTATTAAAAACAAAATTCATCCTGGTGATGCGATGGATAAAGATTTATACGATTTACCAGCAGAAGAAGCTGCAGCTATTCCACAAGTAGCAACATCACTTGAAGATGCTTTACAAAGCTTAGAAGCTGATTATGAGTTCTTAATCGCTGGTGGTGTTATGGATAAAGATATGATTGATGCATACATTGCTATTAAACGTGCTGAATCACAACGCGTAAACATGACAACTCATCCATTAGAGTTTGAATTATATTACAGCGTATAATCTCGACTATATGATTAAATGAAAAAAAAGCTCACTTCGGTGAGCTTTTTTGTGGCAAATAGACGATTAATTATATAAGTTTAAGGTAAGTATCTTAAGTTGAGCTAAATTTTTGCGTTATTCTTTATTGTTATTAACTTTAATTATCACATTACTTAGTTGTAATACCTTTGCGACGGCAACCAAAATTTATGTTTGGAGAAGTGATGATGGTATCTTAGTTTTTTCTGACAGCCCTCAAACTGGTGCGGAAGAAGTTGAAATAAGAGAACCCAATACTGCCTCTTCTGTTGATACCTCAATGCTAGATTTAACACCAAAAATTATCAAAGATGATTACCAAGTTGAAATCAACCAACCTAAACAAAATGCCACGGTTAGAGACAACACTGGCTCTGTTTACATAGCAGGTAGTATCAAACCTATCTTTAAACAAGGCTTAGCTATTCAACTTTTTTTAGATGGTAAACCCCATCAACCTCCGCAATCTCACTCGATGTTTGTGCTACGAAATATAGATCGCGGCGAACATATCATAAAAATGCAATTACTTAATGAAAAAGGCAAGATAATTGCATCGTCAAAACCTATAACCTTTTATATGCATAGAGCATCGGTTAATAACGCAAATTAAGTAGCATTTGCTGCAACTTGCACCAAATGTAACTACATTACTATTTTGTCGCACTACATCAGTGCAAAAGGTTTTTATGTCTAGCAACAGCAGTAGAGATCAACAATTAAAGTTTAGCTACCAACAAAAGCTGCCAAATCAGATGGTTACAGCACTTGTAGTGCTAGATAATAAATTAACGATTAAATATGTTAACCCTGCAGCAGAAGCGCTATTAGTTAAGAGTTTTAACAAGCTGTGCAACTTACCAATAACAACAGTCTTCTACAATTCTCCGATTAAAAAGGAACGTTTAGAACAGCTGCTGACTTCAGGCCAAGAATTTAGTGACAGTGATGTCACCATTGAATTTTTTGATCACAGCCGTATTACCGTGGAAATAACAGCCTCGTCTGTTGAGTTCAGCAAACAGCCACATATTATCTTAGAATTCAAACAGATTGATCAGCAAAAACAAATGAGTATCGAAGCATTTCAGCACCAGCAATGGGAGTCGTCTCGAGATTTGATACGCGGGCTTGCTCATGAAATTAAGAATCCATTGGGCGGTCTTCGTGGCGCTGCACAATTATTAAGTAAAGAATTGACGCAAGAGCAACAAGAATATACTGAAATGATTATTGAACAAGCCGACCGTTTAACTAATTTGGTTGATAAGCTTTTAGGCCCTAATCAATTACCTCAGATGGCAGAACAAAATATTCATATTGTCTTAGAAAAAGTTTTTAAGCTGATTAATTTTAACAACCCTAAAAATATTAAATTTATTAGAGACTATGACCCCTCTATTCCTGAAATAAGTTTTGATCAAGATAAGCTTCAACAAGCTGTTTTGAATATTGTTAACAACGCCGTTCAAATTATTGATGAGGGTTGTAGCATAACCCTAAAAACAAGAGCCGCTAGTAATAAAACCATTAATGGTAGACGGGTAAAACTCTGTGTTCAAATCAGTGTTATTGATAATGGCCCTGGTATTCCAAAAAAGATTCAAGACACTCTATTTTACCCTATGGTATCTGCACGCGATAACGGTACAGGTTTAGGCTTGTCTATTTCACAAACCTTAGTGCAACAGCACAAGGGTAAATTATCTTGCTATAGCCGACCAGGTCATACTGAGTTTTTAATTTTACTGCCTTTACAAGAAGAGAATAATAATGAATGTTGAGCAAGTTTGGATTGTAGATGATGACAGCTCTATTCGCTGGGTGTTGGAAAAAGCCTTATCAGGAGCAAATATATCTGTAGCCTCTTTTGAGAAACCAGAAGACTTACTCATCGCGCTAGAGCATCAACAACCAGAAATAATAATTTCTGATATAAAGATGCCAAATATTGATGGTATGACTTTACTTAGCCGTGTTAGTGAGAATTTTCCTAACCTACCGGTGATCATAATGACTGCACATTCTGATCTCGATAGTGCTGTAAATGCCTATCAAGGTGGGGCATTTGAATACTTACCTAAACCTTTTGATACTGACGAAGCTATCTCTCTAACAAAACGGGCGCTAACACATGCTCGAGAACAAAGTGCTAAACGTAAGCATTCTATAGTAGCACCTGATCCTGTTGGAATAATTGGCGCGGCTCCAGCTATGCAAGAAGTTTTCAGGGCAATTGGACGACTATCACGTTCGAGTATCAGTGTACTCATTAATGGCGAGTCTGGTACAGGTAAAGAGCTTGTTGCACATGCACTTCACACGCATAGTCCACGATCGAATGATCCCTTTATTCCTTTAAATATGGCTGCAATACCAAAAGATTTAATTGAATCAGAGTTATTTGGCCATGAGAAAGGTGCGTTTACTGGCGCGAATGCCGTAAGACAGGGTCGCTTTGAACAAGCGCATAAAGGAACCTTGTTTCTTGATGAAATTGGCGATATGCCTTTAGATATTCAAACACGTTTGTTACGTGTGCTCGCCGATGGACAATTTTATCGCGTCGGTGGTCATTCACCGATTAAAGTTGACGTAAGGATCATTGCGGCTACACATCAGAACCTAGAAGTTCAAGTCAGTAATGGTGATTTTCGTGAAGATCTATTTCACCGTTTAAATGTCATTAGAATACAGTTACCCAGTTTACGTGAACGCAAGGAAGATATTGAACAGCTCATTAATCATTTTTTACATTTAGCTGCAAAAGAATTAGAGGTTGAACAAAAAACCCTACATAAAGCCACTCTTAGTTATTTACAGCAATGTGCGTGGCCAGGAAATGTTCGTCAGCTTGAAAATATTTGTCGTTACTTAACGGTAATGGCAAGTGGTAAAGAAATTATATTAGATGATTTACCAAGCGAACTTTCTGATAACACATCATTAACAAAACCTACTGCAGAAGCTTCATCATGGCCAGTTGCGCTGCAAGAGTGGGTTGATGAGCAATTGGCCAAAGGTAATAACAATATTATTGATACCGCTTTGCCTGAATTTGAGAAAATACTATTAGAACGTGCGCTTCATTATACACAAGGAAGAAAGCAAGAGGCCGCTAAAAAATTAGGTTGGGGAAGGAATACCCTAACAAGAAAGTTAAAAGAGCTTAATATGTAATCACGTATGTGAAGGTAGTTGCTTAGCTACTTTCACATGTATCACTGATACACTGTTTACAACTGTTACATAATTTCAAGTTAATGACGTGGGCAGCTACAATCAAACTTGCGCCAATCAAAATAAAGAATGGCTGAATATCTTCTGAAAAATCATGCTTTATCCAGTAAATACCAACGCCTAAAAAAAGTAAGTAGAAAGGGTAATATTTTCTATGGTATTTTTTAAAACCGGAAAATAAGGCTAAAGTACCTAGTGCAGCAGTCATTAATAAAAATACATGTTCCCATGCATGGTCAGCTAAAAAGCTTAATCCTAGTAAAGGCAGTGCCGGTAACAATACCGGTAATAAGATACAATGAAGCGCACAAAGTGATGTTGCGGTTATTCCAATACGATCAAGCACTTTATACTCCCCTTACAATTAGATAATAATTACTGTTAAAAGTGGATAATATCACAATTGATATAGTATCACAAAACTTTTAAGCGCGTTCTATTGGAAAAGAAATTACATCCTCAATAGCACTTTTTTCTAGCGCGATCATCATTAAGCGGTCGATACCTAAAGCTACTCCTGCACATTGTGGTAGGCCTGATTGTAGGGCTTTAATAAAGTTCTCATCTATATTTTTAGTAACAAGTCCTAGTTGTTGACGTTTACTGTTATCTTGTTCAAATCTCGTTATTTGAATATCAGCATCTGTTAATTCATTAAAGCCATTTGCCAACTCAACGCCCTTAAAATAGCATTCAAATCTTTGGGCAACACGGTTATCTTCTGCACACTCTTTAGCTAATGAAGCTTGCGCAATTGGAAAATTATAGACAAAGCATGGTCGAGATAAGCCAATATTCTTTTCTATAATTTCTGAAAAGATAAACTGTAGTAATAAGTCACAATCATCTGATTCATACAACCAATCTGCGGCTTTACCGTGTAACTCGATAACCTCATATAATTGATTAAAAGTTGCTGTTAAGGGATCTATACTGACGAATTTAATGAATAAATTTTGATAGGATATTTTTTCAGATTTTGGCGTTTTTACGACTGTAGATAATAGTTCATCAACTTCAGCCATTAAGTCGTGTTGATCAAAACCTATACGGTACCATTCTAATAGGGTGAACTCGGGATTGTGATAACGGCCTGAATCTTCATGACGAAATGCTTTACAGATTTGGAAGATACAGCCATAACCTGAAGCAAGTAGTCGTTTCATATGAAACTCAGGTGAAGTTTGTAAATATAGCTGTTGAGATTGATTTATATCGCTGTTATCTAAATAGTTGTATTGGGTGCTAAAGGCATCAAGGTAAGGGTCTGTTACTGTTCCCATAGAGAGTGATGGTGTTTCAACTTCGATAACATTTTTATTTTTAAAAAAACCTCTGATCTCATTAATAACATGTCCTCTAGACTTAGCTACTTCCCACTTCATTTACGTACACTACTTAGAATAAAAAATTATAATTCTATAGAGTATATACGAAAAGCTAATCATCTGAGAAGTAGACAGATAACTATAAGAAAGATCTAAAGCGCTATATTGAAAAAGAGGGGAATAACTTTTCAACGCTATCGTATAATTGTTAGCGATGTACGTTCACTGAGTAAGTTACTTGGTGAGTCTCAATGCTTAAAAAATTCACAAATAGCCTATAAAATGGTCGTATATTCTGATTGTACTTAAAATATTCACTGGTGGTTTAAGCGAGTTTGACCTAATACCTGACCGTCAAGCAGATAGATCTTACGTTTTGCCATTTCAGCATAATCTATGTCATGAGTAACAACACAAAGTGTAGTCCCTTGATTATTTAAAGCCTCTAGTATTGCCATAACGTGGTCACTGCTTTTAGAATCCAGATTCCCCGTCGGCTCGTCCACTAATAAAATAGCAGGGTCAGCGACTAGAGCGCGAGCAATAGCAACACACTGCTGTTGGCCGCCAGAAAGTTGGGTGGGCCTACGCCTGGCCAGTGGGGCTATACCAACTACATCCAAGCAGTAATCAACTTTTTTATTTATATCTTCTTCACTAATAGGTTGCTTTGCATAACGTAATGGCAGGGCTATATTGTCGTATACGCTTAATTCATCTATCAGGTTAAATTGCTGGAAGATAAAGCCAATTTTCTTATTCCTGATTGCAGCAGTTTGTTCTAAAGTGAGGTTGCTGACATCAACACCTTCGAAAAAAAGCTTACCTGTAGTAGCAAAATCTAGCAGCCCCATAATAGATAGTAAAGTCGATTTCCCACAACCTGAAGGGCCAGAAATTGAAATATACTCACCTTGTTGGATTTCAAGGTCTATGCCTTGCAGTGCATGGGTTAGCATGTCATCGTTGCTAAACACCTTGTCTAATTTTTGCACTTTAATTATGGGTATTGTCATTGAAACGCTTAGTCTCCCTGTAATTTCGAAATAAAGAGATAGTCATAGGTGTCTATAAATCATAGTTTAAGCTAAAAATGTGCTTTTGTATTTACCAGCTTATTCTATAATTTAAGGTAAACGAATTAAGTTTACCTAAACGACTAACAATAAAAAAGGTGGGCCATGCCCACCTTTATTTTATAAAATCGCGTCACGTCCACGTGTATTATTAATTCATAGAGTTACGCTAAAATTTTAATTTTAAACATGACATTATTCGAAGTCATGAACTTAATCACTACCACGCAAACTAAATATTGCTGGCTTGTTAATGTATTGCCTTAAAGGCCAGTAACAGGCGAATAAAGTAACCATTATAATCAAGACTAAACTAGCCACTACCATAGGTAATGCTTGCCAAGTAATAAATGGTTGAATGTATTCACTCATTCCAATGTAAGCGATAGCAAACAATACGACACTACCGACAAAACCAATCAATACAGCTTTCGTATTATCGTTAATTATCATTGAAAGCAAGTGTTTACGTGTTGCACCTATGGCCATGCGAGCGCCAAGTTCAAAGCGTCTAAGTTGAGTGCCATAGCTCAAAATTCCATATAAACCTATGCCTGCCAGTAAAAATACCAAACTCGCTAAAACTGCAGTAGTAACGGCTGTAGTAATTTCAGCAAACAATCTTTGAGTTAGAATGTCATCAGCAGATTTATAACTAAAAACAGAATATCTAGAATCAACCGAGGACAATAATTTACCGAGTTGTTCACGACTAACAGTCTGACCAGGTTTAACCTTAAGCATAAAGCTTTGGTTGCCTAGGTTATTGGGTATATAAGCTCTTGGAACTCCTATATCAGCATTGTCGCTTCCTATAGGTGTATCGTTAGGAATAGAAATGTCTTTTACAATACCCACGATTTTAAATGGCTCAGGGCGACCTGTCGATATTTGCAAACCAATGACATCACTATCAGCTTTCAACTGCTTAGCAAAGGCTTGGTTAACAATCATAATATTATTACCATCTTTACGGTCTATTTCAGTAAAGTTGTCACCCTGTAATATCTGCTGCTCAATCATATTAAAATAAGTATGATCAATCCCATTGAAATAAGGAGTATACCTTTCATTATTACTAACATTGGTTAGTGCTCTAACATTAAAGCCATCAAGTGGTGATCGTGTCTGACTAATCGATTCTACTTGAGGAAGTGCTTCAAGTTTATCCATTATTTCAGCCATGATTGGAATCGCTTCTTCCTCAGTTGGAAATTCTGTCGATGAAAAGTTTAAAATTAAAGTAGAAATGTTATTTGTTGTAAAACCAATGGGTGCATTAATGGTTTTAACCGCATCTTTAAGTAAGCTAATATTAGCAAATACTAACACTGTTGCTAATGCTACCTGACTGGCAATTAACACCTGACGAATTTTTTTAGATACCTGTAAACCACTGCCCTTACCACTGCTTTGCAATGTGGTATTTAGTGCGCGGTAATTGATCATACTGGTACTTAATTTTGCGAAAAACAATGCAAATACAACGGTAATTAACACTGCACTACCAAAGGTTACCGGGTTAATAGATAACTCGCTAACCCTAGGTAATATAGCACCCAAATATTGTTGCATTACACTAAATCCGACTTTAGCAAGCACCAAGGCAATGATTATAGACATAAACATCAACAAACTTGTTTCAGCAAGCATGCCTTTAAATAAATGTTTTTTAGTCGCCCCAATCGCCGCTTGAATAGCCATTTGTCGTTGCTTTTCGGCCGTACGTGCCATAAACAGATTTGTGATGTTAAGACAAGCGATCAAAACTAAACCAATCACACCCGCTAACAGCTTTATCGCAATAGATTCACTGTCACCGAGAATAATTTCTTTAACTGGGGTTACAATCATAACAATTGACCAACCCTTGAAAAAACCTATCTCAGCAACACCTTCTTGCCAACGATCACTTACTAAGGGAGTTAACAGTTGTTCTGCTTGGCTTTTACTCACATCATTTTTTAATTGACCAATAAACTTAAGACCACCGTTTATATTGCCAAAGCTTTGTCTCTGACCATTACCTGTCTGATTATAGTCCCATGGCATCCAAACTTGTGTTTCTCGTCCAATTCCGTTCAGTTCAGGTTCAACAAAATTTTCAGATAAAACGCCAACAATTCGGTAACTGATACCACTAAGGTTAATTTTTTGATTAAGAATATCAGCACTACTTTTATACTCTTTCTTCCAAGTATTATAGCTAAGCATTGCAACAGGATTATTAGTATCCATTGCTTCACTTGCTTCAAACATTCGACCCATTGCCATTGGAGATGCTAAGATCTGGTGCAATTCAGGTGTTACATATGCTGTATTAACAAGCGGTTGACTGCTGTGAGAAATAATAACATCTTGCCCATAAATCATGATGGCAGCTTGTTCAAATGCTTCTTTACTCTTGTATAAGTGCACTAATCCAGGATAGGTATAAGCAACACCTTTGGTTTCTTTTTCAGCGCCAATAAGTTTATGTTGAGCGACAAAAAGTCTGTCTTGCTCTGGGTAAGGTAATGGCTCAACTAATAACAAATAGTTTAATGTTACAGCACATAGCAAAGCGCCTAAAGTAATACCCATGGTCATTAATACGGTTAATACAAAGCCAGGTTTCTTTTTCAGACTGGCCCAAGCTTGTTTATGTCGAAGAATTAATTTCCTCATACTGCCACCTTTAATGCTTCATCTTTGACAATTTGCCCATCAAGCAATCTAAGTTGAATATTAGCCATGTCAGCGTAACGCGCATCATGTGTAACCATACAAATAGTCGTGCCGTTTTTATTGAGTTCAGCTAATACTGCCATTACAGTGTCACCACTTTGTGAATCAAGGTTACCTGTTGGCTCATCAACGAGTAATATTGCAGGATCGGCAACCAATGCACGAGCAATAGCAATACGCTGTTGCTGTCCACCCGACAACTGGTTAGGTTTATGGTCAGCTCTATGGCTCATTTCTACCATTTTTAAACAGGCTTCAACTCTTGCTTTAATAAATTCGTCTGTTGGAAGTTCTTTTTTATATTGTAAGGGTAACGCCACGTTATCAAACACAGAGAGTTCATCAATGAGATTAAATGATTGAAAAACAAAACCTATTTTTTCATTACGAATAGCAGCAGCTTCATCAAGAGTGAGTGAGCTGACGTCGAGCCCTTCTATTGTATAAGAACCTGAACTAGACATATCTAATAAACCCAATAGAGAAAGTAGCGTAG
This sequence comes from Colwellia sp. BRX10-1, assembly GCF_014077545.1. Classification (NCBI taxonomy): domain Bacteria; kingdom Pseudomonadati; phylum Pseudomonadota; class Gammaproteobacteria; order Alteromonadales; family Colwelliaceae; genus Colwellia; species Colwellia sp. BRX10-1. The sequence goes on along the minus strand of NZ_JACGWC010000019.1, from coordinate 5,179 downwards.
ACTTACCACACCCTGACGGGCCTGCAATAGAAACATATTCTCCTGCACGAATAACAATATCAACGTCTTTTAATGCATGGGTTTCAACATCATCAGTTTCAAATACTTTACTAATACTCTTCATTTCAATTTTTATTTCAGACATATTCATTTTCCTTAAATGTGTGGGAATTTTTTAAATTATTTGTAATTAACGTTATTGACTAAATAGCATTTAAAAGCTGTCTATAGTCAGCTCTGAATTTTTCACAAGCGACAAATCAGACACAATAAAAATGTCATTAACTTTGCCTCCTTTAATTATTTGGATGTAACGACCGGCTTCTTTACCGAATTCTACTTTGGTTCTTATTGCTGCGTTATTTGAATCATCAAGTAGGAATAAACTTGAATTTGAATTAGCTAGACCGTTGACCGGACGTTCCATATAGGTAATGTTAGCTAAGGTCTCTGTAATGATAACGGCATCAACACTTAGTTGCGGGCGAGCACTCGCTGGCAGTTGGTCAGGTAACGCTATTTCAACTTCAACGGTATTGTCTACTACGACGGGATCAATGCGTGAAACGGTGCCTACAATTTTGTCTCGACGTGTATCAACAATAGCCTTTTGACCAATAAATATTTGTTGCGCTTTACTTTGAGGCACTCTAACTAAAGCAATAAGATTTTCGACGCTTCCTATAAGAGCAATTTCTTGTCCCGCTGCGAGGCTTTGACCCAACTCAACTGATAGGCGTTGTAATACACCATCAAAACCCGCTTTAACGGTAAGGCGTTCGAGTCGGTTTTGCGCGATATCTAACTGCCCTTGTTGTTGCATTATTTGTTCGTTCTGTATATTTATAGCTTCTTGATTAACTAATTTTAGAGCCGTAGTACGTTGTTTATGGATTTTGATACGCTTATTAAGCTGCGCTTCTTGAACAAAGCTTTCTTTATAATCAAGTACTGAAACTATGCCCGATTTAACCAAACCAGACTGTGCTTCTAGTTTAACTTTCGCTGTTTCGTAACGCGCCTCCAATTCTGCAAAATTGCCACTTTCGTTAAGAATCTCACGTTTTTGATTTAACTTTAGTTGTCGTAAGTTTGCTTTTTGTTGAGATAGCTCTCTAACTGCACTATCTACCTGTTGTTGTAATTCAGGATTAGCCAGTTGAATAATAATACTATCCGCTGTTACTAGAGCGCCAGGTTTAAGAACAATTTCCTGAACTGTGGCACTTGTTAGTGAAGTAATGAGTACCTGTTTATCACTGCGTAATGCACCATATCCTTCGATTTCCACCTGTAAATCACCATGTTTTACTGTGCCAAAAAGCATGTCGTCACGCTTAACCGAAGTACCGCCAGTTTGAGTACTCACATACCAAGTCAGGGCAGCGAGCAAAAAAATCGCAACACCACTGTACACTGGCATTGATTTGAGTTTGCTTTGCTTGGTTTTTACTTTTTTCACATCCATTTAGGAGACACCTTGAATAAATATTTTCTAATAATTAATACTTATAGCGAAATTTGTGCCAACAAATATTAAACATCAATATCAATGAGATACATTTGTTTTAACATTATTTTATTATAAAGTAGACCGCTATCGAACTAAACGAACCGAATATGAACCAGTTATAGTGAAAGGTACAAAAAAAATTACTCTATCAGTAAAATATAAAACAATTGAAAAATTAATAAGAAGTGACGTAAAGATTCAGTGATTAAAATAACTGATAAATATTTGTAGTAGAGTTAGTAGATGTAATTGAAGGCAATGGGAGGGATATTGAAACCGTAACACCGGGCGCATTAGTGTTATTTATAAGTTCAATGGTGCCCTTGTGATGTTCTATAATATTTCGGCAAAAACTCAATCCTATACCCTGACCATTTTGCTTAGTTGAATACAATGGAACAAAAAGGTTATCTAAATTAGCAAATCCGTGACCGTTATCAACGACTTCAATTAAAGATGTGTTTCCTTTTTCCCTAAAGACCAGTTTTATTTTCTCTCCAGGTTCAGAAGCCTCGTCGGCATTTTTAATCACATTTAACAAAACCTGTTCGATAAAAGCAGGATCAGCCCAAAAATTTTCTGCTTTTATTTCAATTTCAAAATCAATATCTTTAAGTAGTCTCTGAATACGTTGAGCGATATTAGTGACCGAAATCATTTGGCAATTTAAATGAAATGGTTTGGTGATAGAAGCATATCTACTGACAAAATCTTCCAAGTGCTGGCATCGTTCGGTGATAACATCTAGGGCTTTTTTTTCTCTTTCACCCTCTGCTTTTAAACTTAATCCTTGAGCTAATGCAGATACTGGCGTTAATGAATTACGAATTTCATGTCCGAGTACTCGAATAAGCTGTTGCCAAGCACTAAGCTGGCTTTGCCTCAATGCGGATTCAATATTAACAAAAACCATTAAATGATGAGTTTTACCTTGATCAATAAACTCGCTGTGGCGTATTTGCCATTTATTGTCACGTGGTTTTTCTTTGAAACGCCAATTATTATCTACATATTCAAGACCTAATAACCCTGGAGAGGAATTTCTAAAAATCTGCCACGGTTGGGGGAATAATTCATTAAAGGCTGTATTGGCATAAGTAAGTTGAGGTCGTTCATCAAAGACCATAATAGGGCTGTCAAGTTGTTCGATAAGTCGATAAACAAGGAAAATATGTTGATCGTAGCGTGACTTGAGTAATTGTAAATGAGAACTCAAATTTTTGAGATCTTGATGAAACTCTATGACCTTACCTTTAGTGAAAGCAGGTTTCGAATACTGACAATAATCATTATTACGAACAGCGTCAAGATGCATACTTGCACGTTTAAAAGCAATAATGGTTCTACTATATATATAAGAGAATAATAAGAAAAAAATTGCAGCAACTCCAGTACTGGTTAAAACAATGTTTAACGCTGTCCAGTCCTGAATTATTCCGATAACCATCCACAAGCTTACTATAATAAAACTCGTAGCAATAAAACAAACTTGTAAGAGCTGCTCTAAGGATTTAAAGATAAATAATTTCATAAGATCGGACTCGTATTTTAAGACGGTATAACATTTTGATTTTAACTTTAATGCTACTACTGAATGTTTATACCGTGTTTTTCTAGTCGGCGGTACATAGATGATTTAGTTAACCCAAGCATTATCGATGCTTTAGGCACATTATTATGATTTTGTTCGAGGGCTTGTTCGATTAAAGTTTTTTCAGCCTGCTCTAGTGTCATCATAGGCAACCTGTTGTTCTGTTTAATCATAGAAAGATGTAGATCTTCTGGTTCCAAGTTATCCCCCTGAGCTAACAAAACCGCACGCTCCATTAAATGACTCATTTCTCGGACATTACCAGGCCAATGATAAGCTTCCAATGCTTTTATTGCTGAAAGTGAGAGGTTTAATTCTTCACGTTTATACTTTTTACCATGTTGAGTCATAAAGTGCTTTGCAAGAGGAGCTATATCTTGAAACCTTTCTTGCAACGACGGCACTCTCAACTCAATAGTATTAAGACGAAAATAGAGATCTTCACGAAAATCTCCATCTCTTATTAATTTGGAGATATCACCATTTGTAGCGCAAATAACTCTACTATCAGCAATCTGTGTTTGGCTAGAACCTAATACTTCATATTCCCCAGATTCCAATACTCTAAGTAATTTAGCTTGTTGCGAGTGGGGGATATTAGCAATCTCATCTAAAAAAAGAGTACCGTGTTTGGCAAGTTCAAAACGACCAATACGATTTTCTTTAGCATCTGTAAATGCGCCTTTTTTGTGTCCGAAGATTTCACTTTCAAATAAAGATTCTGAAATAGCGCCCATATTTACCGAAATAAATGCATCCAAAGCACGATTAGATTGTTGATGAATACGTTTAGCTAAATGACTTTTACCGGTACCGTTGTCACCCGTTAGTAAAATACTGGCATCAGTTGCAGCAACAGAATCTATTTGGTGCAACAATTTCTCCATTGATTCAGACCGCCACGTAAAATCTTGTTCCGTAACAGACTCTAACTGCTGCTTAAGCTTTTGATTCTGAACTTGCAGACCAGACATTTTTAGCTGTTGGCGAATAATTTGGATTAATCGTTGATTATTCCATGGCTTTTCAACAAAGTCACAAGCTCCAAGTCTCATAGCACTTACAGCAAGGTCAACATTAGACCAACCAGTCATGGCTATTACAGGGATAGCAAAATCTGATTTACTTAACCAAGTTAAGAAACGTAAACCTTCCTCGCCAGAGGTAGTATCAAGTGAAAAATTCATGTCCAGTAAAATTAGATCGACACTGTTGTCAGCTAATATTGCTTGGGCATAGTGGTGATTTTCTGCTTCAAGTATCGAAAAACCTTGGTCTTCTAGAATAAAGGCTGCACTTAAACGGATTTCAGGGCTGTCATCGACAACCAGTATTTGAGGCTTAGACATCACTATTTATAATAACTCACTGACAATATGAATTATTATAATAAGTTGCCAATCATTATTGAACAAGACAAATATTGTTACTTTAAGTTAATCGTATCTTACTTGGCTTATAAGAGAAAAATTTATACTTAGCAAATAATACAATTTAAATAAATTTGTCGAAGTCACCTACTAATAAAATTTATAAAGTGCTAATAGTTATGGTTAGCTCCCCAAATTGAGCAGCGAAATTGATGTATAAATATAATACTTATGTCCGTTTCCTCTAGAAATCGTGAGCATAATATTGGTAATAATTGATATGAAAAGTAGCACCGTTTTATGGCAGAAGTCTGTATTAGCAGAGTTTAATTTATCCAAAGGTGACAGCTTTAATAAAGCCGAAATATTGTGCCATAGTTAAATGTAATTGGTTGGCTTAGGTAAATGCAATTAGGCGGCAAGAATGCTAAAGATTGCCCCCTCTAATGAGAAGTGGTGAATGTCAGACTCTGACATGGGCATGTCGAAGATAAGTCACACTACTGTTGGCGCTACTGCTCTACTGTATAAATGCTGTCTTTTTTAAACGTCAGAAAGCAAAAAACCCGTAGCATCAGCTACGGGTTTTTCTAATTGGAAGCCTAGCAATGTCCTACTCTCACATGGGAACTCCCACACTACCATCGGCGCTACTGCGTTTCACTTCTGAGTTCGGAATGGGATCAGGTGGTGCCACAGTGCTAT